>CAYNYI010000098.1:0-10496 GCA_964401455.1 uncultured Fibrobacterota bacterium | reverse complement strand
TATAAAAGATTCATATGAATCATGGCCGGAAGGAACATCATGTTTACAATCCTCTTGATATAAATGCGCATCATGATTATATTATACTTTTTATTAATAATATTTTTCTTGTATTTGTATAAAAGCCAAGCATGAGGAAATTCATGAAAAACGCAATAACACCGGCACAGGTAAAAAATCTCATTTATAATATCAGAGGTAAGACTGTGATGCTTGATAGTGATTTAGCTAAGCTTTTTGGAGTAACTACAGGGAACCTCAATAAAGCTGTAAAACGTAATCTTGACCGTTTCCCTGAAGATTTTATGTTCCAGCTTTCTAAAAAAGAGCATGATTCTTTGAGATTCCAAATTGGAAGCTCAAAAAAACGTGGTGGAATCAGATATTTACCTTACGTATTCACGGAACAAGGTGTATCAATGTTATCTGCCGTACTTAACTCACCAACTGCTGTAGAAATTAGCATTAAGATCATACGGGCCTTTGTAAAACTGCGGACTATGCTTCTCGAAAATGAAGCTCTTCGCTATGCAGTTGAGGGATTGGAAAAAAGAGTCGATAAAAATGAACGCGATATTCAGCTGGCCATTAAAGCCATTCAGGATATCATTCACCCGATGATCGAAAAAAAGAATGACAAAGTCATGGGATTTGTGGCTGCCGATAAAAACAAAAAATAATTCTCCCCCATTCCCCCCGTTAGACTGTATGGAATTCCGGTTACACCTACTCTAACAGCATGAGCCTCGCTGAAGAAACGGTTGTCCCGTATTCCGCGCGAAGAGTATATATCCCTGATGCCATACCGCTCATATTAAGCGGTATAATGTTTGACCCGGTGGTGAGATTTCTTTCCATCCCCGCAACCTTTCGTCCTGAAAGGTCATATACATTCAAACTCACCCTCTGATTCGTTCCGGAGAAAATGTTTATTTGGGTCAAAGGATTGAAAGGATTGGGATAAACAGAAAAGCATTCCTCTTTCTTTTCGGGCTTGCTGAAACCACAGTCACTTATGCACGAAAGAAGGGTTTCATCCGCGCCTATCGTTGGATAGTATGGTCTGGAGTCACCGTCAAAATCATAATTAACCTCCCAGAGATGAACTCCTTTACCCTTAAATGTAGAAATATTAGTTCCTCTAAGGTGCAAATCTCCGTTATTCGGATCCTCAAAATTAGCTCCACCGGCAATAATATTCCTCGCAGTATCTATACCGGATAAACTTGGTAAAGAAAAATTGATGTTGTTTTTTATCTTAAGTCCGGAATTGTTCTGAAGATAAGTATTTATTGCGGCAGGAGGATATATGGTGTTATGATAATATTCACAATTCATGGTATTCATTATTTCAAGAGCATTGTTTTCACCCTCAACTATGAAGTTATTCTTGACGACACTGTTCCTAACATCATCGTTTCCATTGGCATTACCAAAAGCAATTGAGCGGTCACAGTTTAAAAATACATTGCCGTACACATTGAGATTATCGCAATGGTATCCGAGTCCTCCCCACATAAAAATAGCAGCTCGGGCTCTTTTAATCGCACCTTTAATATTTTTAAAGGTGTTATTATAAATCTTCCAGCTGTCTGCCCTCATAACGTCAATCCCGCCAATGTAGTTGCCGGAATCATGCGCGCCGCAGCGATCAACATCGGGTATTTTTGTGTTCTCGAAAAGACAGTATCTTATTTCCACATCTGAAGTGGTATAAGCCTGCCCGCATTTGATCGCTCTTTCACCGATATTTTTAAGATGAACTCTGTGAATAACAATGTTATCTGCACTAGAGCTTTCAAACTTGATTCCATGACACCTTGACTCTGATATGGTAAAATCGGCCAATGTTATATTCCCGTTCCTGAGTACAAATTTTTCTTCATCAACGTCTGAACAGTTGCTGAATCCGCCCCCTTTTATAATCACATCTTCAGGGTTCCCGGTCTGCCCCCGGACAGTAAGATTAAAGTCGATTATTTCAATAGAACCGGTTCCTACATTATATGTTCCCGAAGGAATTACAATAGTCTCACCTCCTGAAGCGTTCTGAATTTTGTTCCTTAAATCAGAAGCACTTCCGGCATTTACATAAATTTTATTAGAAACGGTCGATAGCGCAGGCAGCTCAAGAGTATCGATTGCATAACCGGGGATGGCAAAAACCAAAATTGTAATTATTAAAAAAAAAGTCATATTTCTCCTTTTTCTTCTCAAATCTTATTTAAGATTATTTCATTCAATAAGTAATAAATATACTAATTTCACTTTAATGTCAACAACTTCCCTTTTCAGGCAAATTTTTGAGAAGACTTTAAATATTTGCCCTTGTAATTACGGATAAAATGATACTATATTACCAATTCTATGTACATGAAATGTCTCTTAAAAAACCACTTTTTATTTAATTGAGGAGTTAATATGAGTAAGATTTCATCAGTCAGAGGACGCGAGGTTCTGGATTCACGCGGCAATCCCACAGTCGAAGTCGACGTAATACTTGATTCGGGCGCATCAGGAAGCGCGATTGTTCCCTCAGGAGCCTCTACAGGAGAACATGAAGCTGTAGAGCTAAGAGACGGGGATAAATCCCGATATTTGGGAAAAGGTGTCCTGAAAGCGGTGGAAAATGTGAATACAAAGCTTGCTGAAGCAGTAAAAGGTTTTGACGCCGCAGACCAGGAAGGTCTGGATAAAAAAATGATAGACCTTGACGGGTCCGATAATAAAGGGAACCTTGGTGCGAACGCTCTTCTGGGCATTTCTATGGCGGCCGCCAAAGCTGTAGCCACAGAGAAAAAACAGCCGCTTTTCAGTTATCTCGGCGGCGATGATGCTGTAACCATGCCTGTGCCTATGTGCAATATTCTTAACGGCGGTGCTCATTCCGATGCGCCTGTGGACCTGCAAGAGTTTATGGTTATGCCGGTTGGTGCTCCTTCTTTTCGCGAGGGACTCAGAATGGCGACAGAAACTTTCCACGCGCTTAAAGGTGTTTTAAAAGCACGCGGACTTTCAACAGCGGTCGGTGATGAGGGCGGTTTCGCGCCCGCGCTTGAAAATAATGAGGCGCCTTTGAAAGCGATTGTTGAAGCCGTGGAAAAAGCCGGCTACAAACCGGGCGAAGATATAAAAATAGCACTCGACCCCGCTTCATCCGAGTTTTTTGACTCCGACAAAAATAAATATATCTTCAAAAAGTCATCGGGAGAAGAACTGACTCCGGAGGAAATGGCCGATTTCTATGTTGACCTTTGCAATAAATACCCTATTTGCTCAATCGAAGACGGTATGGCTGAGGATGACTGGGAAGGCTGGAAAGACATCACTGAAAAACTCGGTGACAAAATTCAGCTTGTCGGAGATGACCTGTTTGTAACTAATGTAAAAAGGCTTCAGATGGGCATAGATAAGGGTGTAGCCAATTCAATACTTATAAAAGTAAATCAAATTGGAACTCTCACCGAGACTTTTGCCGCCATTGATCTCGCGAAAAGCAACAACATGACCTCAGTTGTATCGCACAGAAGCGGAGAAACAGAAGATAACACCATTGCCGATATCGTAGTAGCCAAAAATACAGGCCAGATAAAAACCGGCTCTCTCTGCAGAAGCGACCGTATAGCAAAATACAACCAGCTCCTGCGCATAGAGGAAATACTCGGAAGCAAAGCTGTTTACGGAAACGGCGCGCCCAAATAACAGCTTTTAAAATAGCAAAAAACCCGTTGGAATAATCCGGCGGGTTTTTTTTAAAACTCCGATTCCTCATAAGCGGTTAATGTGTCATTTTTAAAAAACATCCTCGTCTGCACATTTCCCTTTTCATCCCACCAGGTCCAGGTGCTGTCCCGCTTACCGTTTTTATAAAACTGCTCGTTCCATTTATTTCCGCTGCTGTACCATATTAGCCATCTCCCGTCGCGTTTGCCATCTTCGTAGTTTCTTTCCTCAGCCTTTTTCCCATTATTAAAATAGAGGACTTTTTTACCGCTTTTTTTATCAGATACAGTTGAATCGGTATGTTTTATTGCTTTCCCGGCTGTATCAAGCAGCAATCGGATTTTTTCTTCCTTATCCGAATTTTCGTTGTAAAATTCACTGCTTACGCATATTACAATGCTGTCGGGAAGTTCTTTGGCGCCAGAATCGAAATTATTATCATTCTGACAAGCTGTAAAAAAACAGAACGACAAAAATAAACCGAGCAAAAAAGAATTCATCTATCAGAAATTTAAAGTGAGTTTCAGATCACAGAGGCCGGTATGCATAACTAACCGATCAGAGAAATTTACTGAAGAAGCGGAAAAAGCATCCCTGCCTTCTTTGTCGCGGGACAAAATAATAATGTCTATGATGTTCAAAACATATACAGTCCCGGCGAATATCAAAAACCTTGGTTTTGATTCTTTTTCAAGATGATATTCTGAAAAAGCGGAGTTTGAGTTAACGAATTCCTCTGCTTGTTTTTTTGTTTCAAAGCTGATACCGTGGGAATCATCAACAATATACTTATCTTTTCGGCTCAGGAGATAGGCGGAAATAAGCCCTACGGTTAAAGGGGTATAGGCATAGCCTCTTTTTCTGCCGACACTTACCTGACCCCATCCCGGCACCAAAGAAGATTTAAGGACACCGCCGCCTGAGGCAGTGTTTCTTTTTCTTCTTTCTTCGATATCTCCGAATTCATCAGTTGATTCCTCTTTAAAATCATAAAGCGGCTCAAGTCCGGAAAGCTTTCTCGCACAATTGGACATGCCTTTTTCCATAGCCTCGGAGTAGCCCCCCTCAATGATTTCATCATAAAACCTGAGAACTTCTTCATTTTGTACATCAAGAAGACGAACCGATATTCTATAACGTTCCCCTCTACTGTTGATTGTTCCCGCGCAGACCTTATCCGCCTTAAGAACACGCCCCATTCGAAAAGCGCATTCATTATATTCACAAACCTTTCCGCCGAGGCCGTTTTCTGATAAAATTTCCGTTTGCGTACCGGTATTCATCACTTCAAAGATTCCCGCATTTATGAATTCCTCTCTAAGCTTCCGTGTAAGCGCCCGGGCTTTTTCCGGCTCAATATCCGAAAAATCCAATTTCAGAACTGCCACCATATCCGCTGCTGAGAGTGTTATATGCAAAAAGAATAAGTGAAGAAGAATAAGGCGAAACAAACGATGCCTTTCTTTTTAAAATGCGGAAAAAATTTCCTCAGGTATTATTGAAACTCCTGAAGTTCCTGCTCCGTTAGATCTGTCCATTCATCGGAAATGCTGAAATCCTGACGGGAAAAATCCATTTCCTCAATGCCGTTTTCGGATTCAGCATCTACAGCTTCTTCATCGGCATAAGCGTCATCTTCATCATAGCCGAGATCGGAATCATCATCTATCGCAGAAATATTTTCAGGATCGATAATCTCATTCTCAGATTGTGCGTGCTCAGCGTTAATCATTCAGAAGAACCTCTTTTTAAAATTTTTAAAATATTGACCTCAACGGAAATAAGTTATAAATTTGCAGATTAAAAGTCAATGATTTATTGAGGCTTTGGCCATTAGAAGGTATATATGTTATATTTCGGATACGAATTCATAAAAAGCAGCTGAAATATGGAGAAAGAATGAGCAAACTCAGACAGGATCTACATATCCATACCGTATACAGCCATAATGACAGCGGAGTAGTGCCCGAACAAACCCCTTTTCTTGTTTCAGAAATAAGCCATGCCGACACCATTGGTATTTCCGATCATCTGGATTATATCTCAGAGAAGGAGTTCGAAAGTTACGAAAATATTCTAAGATCCCTTGGCATCAAGGTCGGTCTGGAAATAAACGGGTCGGAATGGATAGATAAAGCACTGCCGCTGAATACTGAATACTTTATTTTTCACTGCAGAGACAAAACAGAGGATTATAAAGGCGCCGAAAAACTTTTAGAAACAGGAAAGCCTCTTATAATAGCCCACCCCCTGGTCTTTAATACAGATTTCTCAAGGCTGCCGTCTGAGTGCTTTATAGAAGTCAGTAACAGATACTCTTGGCGTTATAACTGGAAGGAAGGCTTTAAGAAGGCGGCTTCACTCGGCTTCCGCTTTGTACCGGGGTCTGACGCCCATCAGCCGAACTGGCTTAATCAGAACGCGGCTTTCTATATTATGGATCAAACAGGAATCAAGGAAACACTAGTATTCGGATGAAAATAATCGCTAAACGACAGAGCAAAAGACATCCCCAAAATCAGGGTGAAAAAACACACATTCAAAAAAGTTGAGATTATGTGGAAGGACCTCCGCTTCCCGGACCGGGCTTCGATAAATCCACGATCTTTCTTGTTTCAAGCAACATTCTGTCACATTCTGAAACCGTTGGTATTCTTCCGGCGAATTTCACGGTATCTTCCGCCAGGCAAAGCTCCCCTATCCTTTTCTTGATATCCTCAGGCATACTTATTTTTACAATCCTTTCAAGCAGCTCCTCTGTTGTGGACTCCAGAGCATAAAAGCCATAACGCAGTCCTAAATAACGTCTGAGAACAAAAGACAATGAAAAACAGAATTTCCTATACTGTCCCTTAGACGGAAGAGCTTCTGCCTCGACCTTGTCCAGCTCCTGATACGCCATAATATGCGGAGGCAAAGCCGGTTTTTTTATTTCATCCAGTGATCCGCGGTGAGAATTACGCCTTAATAAATAAAAAGCCGCCAAAGAAAAAATAAGTACAACAATTGCAGCAGCAAGTATTTCCTCGGCATATGAACCCATTACCGCTTCCGGTTTTATCGGAGCAAAAGGCGGAGGACCGGAAGTATCATGCAGCACTGAGTCCGGCAAGACGGAAACCACTCTTACCTTTACAGAATCAGAAGATACCGTGTCTTCGCCATCAGTAAATACCGCACCCGGAACAGTAAGTTCCCCGGTTTGAAAAGCAGCCAGCCTGTATGTTATCCCGGAGCCGCAACCTTTTTCGGTTCCGCCGGATATATTAGTTTTATAAATAACATTGAAGACACTTTCTTTTTCATCCATAAAGGGAAGTTTTATCGGATAACATGAATCTTTTTCTGCACATATTTTATAGTCAAAAGGCTCTCCAACGGTCAGGATACTGTCCGAGACCGAAACATCCAGGTCAAAAGGGTGAGCATTAAAGATCAAAAATGAAAACATAATTGCAAGAATATAACGCGGATTCATAAGTTTATCGCCGTTCCTTTTTTCTTCTGGCAAAATATTTAACAATAACTTCGGTAAAGTCTCCTTCGGGTGAAATCTCAAGAAAATCCGTCCTGGTTCTTTTAAAAAGATTTCTCAAAGTTTCAAACTGCTTTTTAGTCTCCCTGTAAAATACAGTCCGAAATTCTTCAGAAGAAGTATCCACAAGAACTTCTTCTCCGGTTTCCGAATCCTCAAGTTCAACAAACCCTGCATCCGGGATTTGGAATTCTCTCGGATCTCTTACGCACATGGCTATAACATCATGTTTTCCGGAAACAGCGCGCAGCTTTTTTTCAAAAGGGGGCGAAATAAAATCAGAGATAAGAAAAAAAATGCTTTTTTTCTTTATTACTCCCGCAAAATAATCCAGCGCCGAGCAGACGTCGGTTCCTTTTTTGAGAGGACGAAAATAAAGCAGTTCCCTTATAAGCCTGAGAACATGGTTTCTCCCCTTTTGCGGAGGAATAAATTTCTCTATACCCGAAGTAAAAATAATCAAACCTACACGGTCATTATTTTTTATCGCGGACAATGCCAGCAAAGCGCAAAGTTCCGCGGCAGCTTCCCCCTTCATTTTAGTTTTAGATCCGAATATCCCGGAACCAGAAGCATCAACAGCTATCATTATCGTGAGCTCGCGTTCTTCCTCGTACTTTTTTACATACGGTGCCCTCATTCTTGCAGTTACATTCCAGTCAATACTGCGCACATCATCGCCCGGGTAATATTCTCTTACCTCGGCAAATTCCATCCCCTGCCCTTTAAAAACAGAATGATAAGCGCCTGAAAAAATTTCCTCTACGACAGAACGGGTTCTGAGTTCTATTCGTCGGACTTTTTTAAGAAGTTTCCGTGTTATCATAATACTTTAAGCCTTCGGCTGTTTCTAAGAAACCGCAGAAAGGGTATCCCCTTCTTCTTCTTTTATCATTGAAAGCCTGGTTACTCTGGCAGAAGTCAGAAGGTTGGCGGTAATTGCCGCGGCAATGAGAAACAGATTAAGCAGGAGAAATCCGGTTCCGAATATTTTCCGGAGCCGGGACTGTTTCTCCTGTCTGACCCTTAAAAGTTCAGTCTCTTTTTCTTTTCGCTCAGAATACTTTATAAGAAGGGACACCGTCTTTCTGTCCAGTTCCCCCGAAGCCGGAGGAAGCCCGATTTTTTTTCTGAAAATAGCGGCTTTTTCTTTCATTGTGTTACCTCTGATGTTTAAAAGGTCGAGCCGTCTTGACACATCAGACTTAATAAGTGATATCTGCGAACGCGCCATTCCGGGAAGATCAAGATGATTGACTTCAGACTTTCCGTATGGATATTTAACGATAAGGTTCCTGTAATATTCAAGGGCTTCTTCATAATTCCTGGAAAGTTCAGCCTCATAACCAAGCATAAAAAGTGCATCATCCGCTACATCACTGTCAGGGTTTTGTTTGATTATTCTCAGAAACATTTCTTTAAAGCCGTCCTGTTCTTTTTCCTGAAGACACCGGGCCTGCCAATAATAATACCTTGGAAGCGGCTTACTGCGGTAGGCTTTGCGGAAAAGTTTTAAGGCCTCATCATATTCTCCGTCCTTCCAGTATTCTTCTCCGACTTTGTAATATTCCTTATCATTGAGATTCTTTTTCCCGGACAACGCCTTGGTGGACGTTTTTTTGCTCTCGCCTGAGTTTTTCGATGACCTATAATCATTGACCTTTTCTTTCTCAATAAATATTATTCCTTTATTCTCATCAAATATCATGACTTTTTCAGCATTCAAAAGCATAGTCGAAAAAATGATCAGAGAAAAGATTACCAATGTTTTTTTCAAAAAGTCTGCTCCTTTTAAATCAGGGAACTTCAACGGCATCAAATATTCTTGAAATAATCTGTTCAGATCCAATATCCTCCGCCCTTGCTTCAAAACTGGGCATGACCCTGTGACGAAGTACGTCGAAACCGATCATTTTAACGTCTTCCGGAGTTACAAATCCCCTTCCTTTCATAAAAGCACGGGCTCTCGCGGCCTCACATAAATAGATTGAAGCACGAGGCGATGCTCCGAAATCAATAAGCTCTACAAGGTCTTTCAGTTTATATTTTTCAGGAGTTCTTGTAGCACTTACAATATCAATTATATAGTCCTTGATTTTCCCGTCTACGAAAATTTTTCGAACAGTATCTCTGCATTCGAGTATTTCTGAAGCTGAAGCTACGGGGGAAAGGTTAATTTTGCTTTCTCCGGTCATCTTGTCGAGCATAGTCCTTTCCTCTTCACGCTCCGGATAATCAACTGAGACCTTTAGCATAAATCTGTCCAGCTGAGCTTCAGGCAATGGATATGTACCCTCCTGTTCAATCGGGTTTTGCGTAGCGAGAACCAGAAAAGGGCTGTCCAGCTTGTATGTTTCATCTCCGATAGTTACCTGCTTTTCCTGCATGCACTCTAAAAGCGCACTTTGAACCTTTGCAGGAGCGCGGTTAATCTCATCGGCGAGTATGATATTAGAAAAAACCGGACCTTTTTTGGGGATAAAATCCCCGGTCTTCTGATCAAAGATCATTGTCCCGACAAGATCTGCGGGAAGAAGGTCCGGAGTAAACTGTATTCTCTGAAATCCTGTATTAACAGCTTCGGCCACAGAAGAGACAGTCAAGGTTTTCGCAAGCCCCGGCACGCCTTCTAAAAGTATATGCCCGTCAGACAAAAGACCTATAATTATTCTTTCTATCATTTTCTTCTGACCGACAATCCTTTTAGAAACCTCTGAGGCAATTTTTTGAGTAACCGCGCTTTTTTCCAGAAGGACCTCTCCCGGCAGCGTATTGTCCAACATAAAAAACCTTTCTTTTACAGCGTTATTACTTAATTAATATCTTAAATAAATAAAATAATTTTGGAACCAATTTCAAGAATTAGGTCATTATGGAAGCATTATAACCCAGGTACGGCGCAGCCTCTTCTACCGTATGAAACGACCCGCATATAATAATTAATCCGCCTTTTGCATGCTTACGGGCCTCAGCAATGCCTTCTTCCATATTTTTGCAGTTAGTATTGTCAGCAAGCGGTGTACGTAAAGCGACCCTTATAATTTTCCGATTATCCCCCTGTTTAAGCGCTTTCATCATTCCTTCAGCATCCTTGCCTTTTAGAATTCCCAGTAAAAAAGCTGCAGGTTTATCACTGAAGTGTCTGCTAAGATATGCAGATAAAGCCTCGGTACCTGAAGGATTATGGCAGACATCAATTAAAAGATCAGGATTACCCTGCCTTAATTCCAGTCGAAAC
>CAYNYI010000097.1:0-10510 GCA_964401455.1 uncultured Fibrobacterota bacterium | reverse complement strand
TGGTCCTGGTAAATGTGGAAAGGCCTTTGCCTAACCGTGACAGAGTCTCATCCGGCATATATCCGAGCCGGCAAGCTGTATCCAGAATAAGATTTCTTGTTTTTTCGCTGATATCCTTGTAATTATGGAGTGCCCGCGATACTGCTGATTTTGATAATCCGGATTCTCTGGCGATTTGCGAGATGGTAACGGGCATTGATTTTTCCTAAACTATACGTTTCGGTTAAATACAACTAAACGTTGCATAACTAAAGTCTATATAAATTTTTCATTCCTGTCAACAAATTGGAAATATTTTTAGTTTTTTTGTTTAATGTTTTTTGAATATATGAATTGATATTCTTATAGGATAATATTAGCTTAAGAATATATTTGTTCTGAAATACACGGGAGTTTAATTATGGGTAGATTTTTTTTTCCTCTTTATGTATCTTTGCGATTTTGTTTACAGCAGCAGCCCAGAATGGTCCCGAAACGGACTCTTCATATACTCTTGATGATATCTATAACAGGCTTGACAGCGGAAGAACGGGATCGAAAGGGACTTTTCTTGAACCTGCTGCGGGCCCCGGCGGTTCTTCTGTGCGTAAATCAATTGATGATATTATGGAAAAAGCCCCCGCATCAAATGACAGCGCAGCTTCCGGACATAATGTGGTTCAGGGAAAGACTTTCTGGAGCCTGGATACCAACTCCTGGGGGGTAATGACAGGTACAATGCCGGAAATCGGCGGGCAGTACATAACCCCTTCGACGGCTGACCAGGGTATCTCTTCCGGTTTGCATGACGGCAGCGGTAAAGTTTACGGTGATACCGATCTTGATTCCTCCAATATAAAGTCCGGTGTAAACATCTTCGGTGTGGATGGAGTCCTTACTGATATGGTAAACACTTATTCGGCGGATGCCCAGGCAGATTATATAGTAAACGGAAAAACCGCCTGGGTGGACGGGATGCTTGTAACAGGCACACTTCCTGATCCTCTGAACCGGCAGTCAAATACCGAAGAGAAATACGTAAATGCTTTCACCTATTCGGGCGCATCAACGAGGGGCGGCGATACCGTTATCCTTTCAGGAGTATTTCCTGATCCGGTGACTTCTCTTTCTATAACCGTGGGCGGGACAGCTGTCCCCTCTTCTGATATAATTGATACTGCATCAGGGCAGGTTTCGTTTATTTCTCCGGCCGGAACCGGCAGCGGCGATATAATTCTTAATATTGATTCTGAAAACATTCCTTATGTCTGTCAAACAGCGGCAGCTGATGGCGATTTCTCTTATACGGTCTCTGCCGGGGCTCCCTGGATCTATGATGCTCCGGTAATATATACAATGAGCGGATGCGTGGATAATGGGGATTCAACAGAAGATTGTCTTATCGACGGCTCAGAAGTGATTACAGTTACCGGAGACAATTTCGGAACGGAAGGGGCGTTTATTTCAATCCAGATAGAAGGTGTCAGCGCAGAAAACATCTCACTTATTAATGCGCATACATCATTTTCGTTCACCCTCCCAATAATACCTGATGGAGGTAATGTTGTGCATGCCGTCGTAGATATTGATGGAATTAAAAGTGATACCTCGCGTTTGATCTCATTTATGGGGCCGGAGATAGAACCGTTCTCTACCGTAAGCGTTTCCAGTGTCAGCGGTGGAGATACTGCCGTTTTTAATGGCAGAAATCTATCACCCGATCCGGCGGATCTGGATGTTCGAATCGGGTTGCCGGGATCTTCTTTTTCGGAGAAGGAGCCGGCTGTAATTCTTTTTTCTTCAATGGATTCCATAGTGCTAGTCATGCCCGCATATGCGGGCAGGCAGCTTGAGCTCACTATAAAGAAGGGCCTCCAGACATATACCGCCGATGGTGAAATAGAATATCCCCCTCCTTCTATTATAGGAGGCGGTCTCCGGAGTTCTTATTCAGATTCTGGATCTTCTCTATGCACTTTGTCTTCCTACGGGCGCAGCAGGGTTTATTTTAAAGCGGAAAACCTTGCCGCCGCAGAGAATATGTCGGTACATTACGGTCCTCTGGGTAATCCGTTTAGGTATTCGTGCACGGATATTGAAATCCCGGATGATTCTACAATTTCCTGTGTTACTCAAAAGAGCGACAGCTCAGGTTTTGTATTTGTTATAGAAGCCCTTAACAGCGCTTCCGCTGAAGGAACGGATGTTCTGTATTTTTCGGGAGTTGCGCCGGTTATTTACTCCGTTTCCGGATGCCGGGATACCGGTTCCGCCACCGTCGACTGCCCTGCTTGCGGTGGTTCCGAAATTACCCTCTCGGGAAGCGGTTTCACGGAGAGCACCGTTATAGCGGCATCCGGTAAAAACTGTCCGATTATCGATTTTGTAGATTCCTCCCGGATTATTTGTGAACTGCCGGCAGGGACCGGAAGAGTATATCTGACCGCAAATTCAGCTGAATCCGGACTATCCGCCCCGGATTCGGTATATGTTGAATACGCAGCGCCTGAGATTCTTACTTTGAGTGGTTGTCCGACTGCTTTGGATATCACAACACTTGCCTGCTCTGAGAATGGGGGAACTGTTATGTCTTTGACCGGTAATAACTTTGGTTTAGAGGGAGGCCTTATATATGTCGCCGGTAGTTTTTAACCGATTTTATTCGGGATATTTCTGAGCCTGACAGCAAAATTTCTTTTACTCTGCCCGCCGGAGACGGTATGGACAGGGAAATTTATTTTATTAATGCCTCGGGTATTCTGTCAAACAAATTTCATTTTTCTTATGAATAGGATCGCTCGGAAGTGAATAAATACATATTCAGTTATATTTTTCTTTTTTTCTCAGTCCCGCTGCTTTTTTCGGGTGTAATAGATACAAACAACAAATGGGGGTGGAGCAGTACCGCCGGCTGGATAGATCACGGTTCTGATTATCCGGTTATGGTTTATTCGACACATCTTGAAGGCTATGCTTACAGCAGTTCGCTGGGATGGCTGAAATACGGAAGCTATTCAGAAGGAGGGGAATATGTATATGGAAATACCGGAGCCGGCGATTACGGAGTTAATAATGACGGCTTTGGTAATCTTTCGGGGTATGCCTGGTCTTCTGCGGCGGGATGGATTAATTTCTCTCCGGAAAACGGCGGAGTGGTTATAGATACTCTTACCGGAGAATTCTCCGGTTACGCTTACAGCGTGGCTGTCGGCTGGATAAACTTCAACGGAACAGCCCTGGACGGTTCGCCTTATAGGGTCGCTACAACCTGGCGGCCTCCCGTTTCACTTTGTACTCTGAGCTATTCTGCCGCTGCCGGAGGGAGTGTATCAGGCAACGTGTTTCAGGTTATCAACGAAGGTGAGAGCGGCACCGAAGTGGAGGCTGTACCCGGGGATGGCTGGTCTTTTACGGAATGGTCCGACGGAAAATCCGATAATCCCAGACAAGATATCTCTGTTACAGAAAACATTTCGGTAACTGCCGGATTCGAGGAAAAGCTA
Organism: uncultured Fibrobacterota bacterium; assembly: GCA_964401455.1. Lineage (GTDB taxonomy): Bacteria > Fibrobacterota > OXYB2-FULL-49-7 > CAYNYI01 > CAYNYI01 > CAYNYI01. The sequence goes on along the minus strand of CAYNYI010000097.1, from coordinate 7,028 downwards.
GTCTCCATTGAACGGTTTATTCCGGGAAACTCGCCTAATGAAAGAGATGGTTTTTGTTTTATGGCGGGTCCGGTCCCGCAGCCTGAAGGGTGTGATTTCATAGATTTTGTTTTCCGCCCGGAAGGACGCGTTGAATATTCCGTTGAAATATACAGCGTGCTGGGAATGAAGATTCTATCCATTCTCCCGCGCATTTCCTCCGGAATTGAAAAGCGCAGGGTCCCGGTGGCGAGACTTTCTGTGAGAAGCCTGGTTCCCGGGCCTTATTATGCCCTTCTCAGGGTGCAGGAACTGAAGACTGGTAAGCTCCGTTATGCTGAATTAAGATTTCTGGTCGGACAGTAACTGAATCTGGTCATTTATACAATCTGTAAGAATTACACACATCCCGAGCGGTTGGTCTTTTGTATGTTTTGTATATTTACTGCGGTATAATGAATAATGTATTTTGATTATAATTAATAGAACTATCAAAGGGTTGAAAATGAGAATGAAATGCATATTGGCGCTGGACCTCGGGACAACAGGAATCAAAGCGGCCGCCTGTGCAAAAGAAGGTTTCTGGATTGCTGAAAGCTACAGGGAAATAAGACAATTTTATCCACGGGCGGGTTGGGTGGAGCATGACCCGGAAGAGGCTTTTCGGGCGGCGACCCAAGTTATTTCGGAAGTCGCCGAAAAGGTCGGCCCGAAAAATATACTCTGCATCGGTATTACGAATCAGCGGGAGACCACCGCTGTCTGGCATAGAAAGACCGGTAAGCCATTTTCGAATATGATAGTATGGCAGGATACGAGAACTGCAAAGATGTGCCGGGAAATGTCAGAACTTAATGGTGAACTCCGAGAAAAAACCGGGCTTCGTATTAATCCCTATTTTTCAGGTTCAAAACTCAAATGGCTGGCGGAGAACAATGATGAGTTCGCAACCGCCCTTAGGGAAGGAAATGCATGTTTCGGGACGGTTGACAGCTGGATTTTATACAGACTTACGGGGGGAAAGGTCCATGCCACCGATCCTTCCAATGCTTCGAGGACACTATTGTATGATATAAAGGACATGGCCTTTGATAAAGAGCTTCTGCATCTGTTCTCTCTTGAGGGGCTTAATGTTCCGGAAGTATTGCCCTCGGATTCTGAGTTTGGATTTACCGACCCTGGAATTACAGACATCTCAATTCCGGTGAGAGCCATTATAGGCGACCAGCAGGCATCACTTTTCTCACAGGCCGGTCATAGAAAAGATATAGCGAAAAACACCTACGGAACCGGGATATTCCTACTCTCCGGCACAGGCGAAAAACCTGTTTTCAGTTCGTCTTTTCTGACAAGTGTGGCCTGGCAAAGAGGCTCTGAAACATCATACGCTGTGGAAGGGCAAGCTTTTATGGCCGGAGCTGCCTTGCAGTGGCTGCGGGACAATCTTAAAATCATTCCTGATACTCCTTCCACCGAAAAGATTGCTGGAGCGCTTTCTGATAACGAAGGTGTATATTTTGTTCCTGCTTTTCAAGGTTTGGCTTCTCCCTACTGGGACAGTTCCGCCAAGGGTATGATTACAGGTCTTACCAGAAAAACTTCAGACAGCACCATAATAAGAGCGTGTCTGGAATCTCTTGCCTATCAGACAAAAGACATTATTGAATCCATGGAAAAAGAATTCGGATCCAGACACCGCAAGCTTAAAGTCGACGGGGGAGCCTGCGCAAATGATTTTCTTATGCAGTTTCAGGCCGATATTCTCGGAATAGAAGTTGAACGTCCGGTTAATATTCAGACCACCGCGCTGGGGGCCGCGGGTATGGCAGGCTGTGCCTGCGGATTCTGGCAGGATTCCGAAGATTTTGTAAAGCTGAATAAAACCGAAAAGGTATTTTACCCCAGGATGTCTGCGGAAGATGCGGCTGTATTATTCAATGGCTACAAAAAAGCGGTTGCTGCCTGCAGGTCATTAAGCTGAACGTAGTTCGTCCACCCGGATCAGATGATATCCGAATTCGGTTTCTACCGGGCCGAGTATCTCGCCTTCGGTCCCGCTGAAAACAGCTTTATCAAATTCGGGAACCATGCGTCCCTTTCCGAATTCTCCGAGGTCGCCTCCTTCTTTTCCGGAAGGGCATTTTGAATAAGATTTTGCCGCGTCCTCAAAAGATTCTGAACCGTTCTCAATATTGTTCTTGATCTCCAGACATTTTTTTTCATCTTCAACCAGGATATGGCGTGCTTTGGCGTATTCCATAATTCTTGCTCCTTCTTGTTTAATGGTAGATTAAGATAAATTATAGTTATCCCTTGTCAAACATTTTTTTTAATTTGGAGGAATATTGTCACTAAAACGATAAAAGTTACAATAGTTATTGACAGACGCTGCTTTTTAAGTTATATTCGATAACAATAGTTATCCTGAAACCTGAACAAACTGGTATTTATGGAGAATATTTACATAGCGACAGGTAAAGCGATCTCCAACAGGGATGTTTCAAGTTGGCATCATTTTATACTTGAGAATCTTGATTCAGAGACAGACAATATAACATTTGATTTCAAAGATCTTGCCTATCCCGTATCTTCTTTTTTCGGTATGATTTTCTCGCTTCATAAATACATAAATATTTCAAACTATTCCGCGCGGATAAAAATAAGCAATTGTTCCGAATCAAACCGTGAACTTCTTGTCAAATTAAATTTCGGCAAAGTCGCCGATTTCAGTTTTTCCTGACAGTTTTCTCATTTTTGTACTCTTGTCTATTTCTTGACATCAGTTAAAATTTTTGTTATCTTCTATCTAGTTTCAAAATTAATTTAGATTCTTTTTTTTATAGATTGAATATCAAGGTCTTATGTCGGATAACAACCTCCCGAAAGTTTCTGTCGTCGGTCGTCCCAATGTTGGTAAATCGACTTTGTTCAACAGGATAGCCGGTAAGAAAATCGCTGTAGTTGATGATGAGCCGGGTGTTACACGCGACAGAAATTATTGCCCCTCGGAGTGGAACGGGGTCCGTTTTATGCTTATCGATACCGGGGGTCTTTTACCCGGAAGCGGAGAGAAGATAGACTCGGAAATTCGAAAGCAGGTTATGGTGGCTATTGATGAGTCATCTCTTATAATATTTGTACTCGATATGAAAGCCGGTATTACCGGTATAGACCAGCAGATTTCCAAACTGCTCAGGCGCTCCGGAAAGAAAGTTCTGGCTGTTGTGAATAAGACCGACAGTATTTCGGATATGGTCTATGCCTCAGAATTTTACCGTTTGGGCCTTGGAGACCCGGTTCCTGTTTCATCTCTTCACGGTAGAAATATTGGTGATTTTCTGGATCTTGTTTCCGAAGCGTTAAAAGAGCTGCCTGAGGTTCCGGAAGAAGCGGCCGATGAGATAAATGTAGCTGTGACAGGGAGGCCTAATTCAGGTAAATCAACGCTTGTAAACCGTTTTATAAATTCCGAAAGAATGATAGTTTCAGATATGCCGGGGACAACCCGCGACGCGGTGGATTCGGTGGTTGAATTCGATGAAACTGTCTTTAGATTTATTGATACGGCGGGAATGAGGCATAAGTCTCACGTAAAGTCAAAAATAGAATACTATTCCAATGTCCGTACTATACAGGCCGTGGAAAGGGCAGATGTCGTGGTTTTGATGCTGGACGCTTCCAGAGGGGTCGAGAACCAGGATCTTCGGATACTTCAGATTGCAGTGGAGCATGGGAAAGGCATACTTATGTGTCTTAATAAATGGGATCTTATCGATAAAGAAACAAATACCCTGAGCGGCATTCTTAAAGACCTTCATTATAAAATACCGGACTCGGTAAGGTTTCCCGCGGTATCAATATCGGCTTTAAGCGGGCAGCGCTGCACAAGGGTAATAGGTATGGTAAAAGAAATATATACACGGATGCGGAAAAAACTGCCCACAGGCGGGCTTGATAAATTTTCCGACAGAATATTCCGGGAATATCTGCATCCGTCGGTGTCCGGTAAAAATGTAAAATTTTTCGGTATACGGCAGGTATCCTCCGCGCCCCTTATTTTCGGGGTGATTACAAATTATCCTTCTTTGGTCAGGGAATCATATAGACGTTATATTTTAAACAGATTATACGAAAGTTTTGATCTGGAGGGCTGCCCGGCGAAATTGAGGTTTATGGTTCCGGCTTCCGGAAAAGGTCGGAAGCAAAATCCAAAACCGCCCGAAGAAAAGGGGCAGGAGGCCGCTTTATGAAAAAAGTGGCAGTGCTTGGAGCGGGAAGCTTTGGCATAACTCTCGCCGATGTGCTTAAATCAAACAGTCATGATGTATTTCTCTGGGAATATGACAGCGCCGTATGCGCGGAGCTGAACGAAAACCGTGAAGAGAAAAACAAGCTGCCCGGTGTGAAAATACATGATGAAATAATTATAACAGATGATCCCGAAAAGGCCCTCTCGGACGCTGCTATTGTAGTATGCGCCGTGCCGACCAGGTTTATTCGTCAGACAGCGAGGTTAATTAAAGATATTTTTCCCTCGGATGCGCTTCTCGTGAATGTCTCCAAGGGAATAGAAAACGATACAATGAAACGTATAAGCGAGATATTCAAAGAAGAAGTCCCGGCAATAGCAGACAATAATTTCGTGGCTTTATCAGGCCCGAGCCATGCCGAAGAAGTCAGTAGAAAGATTCCCACTGCCATAGTTGCGGCTTCGGTTTCAAAAGATTCCGCTGTTACCGTGCAGAAAGCTTTTAATACTCCGTTTTTACGGGTATATGTAAATGATGATGTTACAGGAGTCGAGCTTGCGGGCTCGTTAAAAAATATTATTGCCGTGGCTGCAGGAATCGCCGATGGGATGGGGTTCGGAGATAATACAAAAGGCGCTATACTTACCAGGGGGATGTTTGAAATCGCAAGACTTGGACTTAAGCTCGGCTCAAGGCTCGAGACTTTTTCCGGGCTCACCGGGGTCGGTGATATTATTACAACTTCAATAAGTACTCACAGCAGAAACCGATACGTCGGTGAGGCGCTCGGCAAAGGTGAAAGTATCGACAGCATAATGCAGAGAATGCCAATGGTTGCCGAAGGTATATATACTGTCAAATCAGCATATCAGCTTGCCGGACGAGAGAAAATAGAGATGCCGATAACAACTGAACTGTACAGGATAGTCTTTGAAGGCGCGGATCCGCGTGAATCAGTTTCGAATCTGATGTTAAGAGATTTAAAATCGGAGGGGCTGTGAGTCTTAATCCCGGAAAAATTTATTATTCCATCAGCGAAGTTTGTGAAGAGCTTTCGCTTGAGCAGCATGTTCTTCGATACTGGGAGAATGAATTCTCTCAGCTGCGGCCCAAAAAAAACAGGGCCGGCAACAGGGCATACCGTAAAAAGGACATAACCCTGATAAGATTTATTAAATATCTTCTTCATGAGGAACTTTTTACGATCCAGGGCGCGAGAAAGAAACTTGCCGGGGTTAATTTCTCAAATTTAGGAGAAGGCAGTCCGGCAGAGCATTTCAATACAGACAGCCAGCTTTCGCTTTTTGAGTCCGAACTGACCGGAGAGAGCAAAGAAAGCATAGAGAACCGCAAGCTTCGGCGCCTTATCGGGGAACTTAAAAAAGATATGTCAGAACTCAAAAGTCTTTTTGATTCCCCTCCGCCGGGTCATACCTCTTCGTAAATAGGGAATTTCGCGCAGAGTTCCTTTATTCTACCGTGGAGCTTTTCCTTCAGTTCGGCATTGTCTATATTCAGAATACATTCAGAAATTATTTCTCCTATCGCTTCCATTTCCGGCTCTTTCATTCCCCGCGTAGTTACAGCGGGAACACCAATCCGGACTCCGCTGGGGTCGAAAGGTTTTCTTGGATCATAAGGAATTGTGCTTCGGCTTGTGGATATTCCTATCTCATCAAGGGCTCTTTCGGCTTCTCTTCCCGAGCAGCCTTTGCTTGTCATATCAACGACAATCAGATGGTTGTCTGTACCGCCGCTTATGATACGGAATCCTTTTGAGTCGAGTGTTTCAGAAAGCTTTTGCGCGTTTTTAATTGTTTGTTTACAGTATTCCCTGAATTCCGGCTGAAGCGCTTCTTTGAAGGCAACCGCTTTGGCAGCGTTAATATGGTCATGGGGTCCTCCCTGCATTCCCGGGAAGACAGCTTTGTCTATTTGCTTCGCGAATTTTTCTTTACACATGATAATGGCTCCGCGAGGGCCCCTTAAGGTCTTGTGGGTAGTTGTCGTGATTACATCGAAATATGGAACAGGGCTTTCAATGGCCTTTCCGGCTATGAGCCCGGCTATATGGGCGATGTCGGCGAATGTATAGGCGCCGACCTCATCTGCTATTTCTTTGAATTTTTTCCAGTCAAGGTTTCTGGAGTAGGCGGAGAAACCGGCCAGGATCATTTTTGGTTTTTCTTTAAGGGCTATTTCCCTGACTTCATCCATATCTATTATTCCGGATTCTTTTCCGACTGTATATTGTGTGAAATTATACAGAATTCCGGAAAAGTTGACCGGATGTCCGTGGCTGAGGTGTCCGCCGTGATCAAGGGCAAGCCCCAAAACCTTGTCGCCGGGTTCAAGAAGGGCGAAATATACCGCGGCATTGGCCGGGCTTCCAGAAAGGGGCTGTATATTAACATGCTCGGCTCCGAAAAGTTCGCGCGCTCTTTCCACGGCGAGCTTTTCCATGTCGTCCACTATATCATTTCCCGCATAATATCTTTTGCCGATATAACCTTCAGAATACTTATTTGTAAACACCGTTCCCATTGCTTCGAGTACGGCTTCGGAAACATAGTTCTCGGAGGCTATAAGCTCAATGCCTTCTCGCTGGCGCACAGTTTCGTTTTCAAGGGTCTTGAATATTTCCGGATCGTAATTTTTAAGATGAGTGTAGTCCATGGTGAGGCTCCTTTTATTTATTAATTTGCAGATTTATTCTGATTTATCTTTTTTATTGTCTGATTGTATCGGGATGTTTCCTATTGCTTCTTTGAATGATGAAATCTCCGAATCGGTCATCCC
>CAYNYI010000096.1:0-10549 GCA_964401455.1 uncultured Fibrobacterota bacterium | reverse complement strand
AATAATCTTACAAGATTATCACCGAGAGAATTTTTTAGAAGCTTGAATGAATGAGTCAGTAAGGAATTTACAGAAGCTGAATGGCACAAAAGAGCAGTACGACCTTTAATCTCAGTATGAAAGTCCGGTCTATCAGTAGCGAGTCGGAAACCTGGATTTTTATCCATAATGTTTCTTCCACTCTAGGCGCAGCTCTTTTATTCTTTTTTCCAGCTCCCTGTTTAGGGTAATAAGCATATGAAACACAGGCTCACGTAAAGACGGCTCAAGTTTTTTTTCTCTTTTTGATCTGTGAAGGATAAGACATGACTTACTGATAAGTCTGACCGCCCTTTTAAAATGTGAAATGGCCATGCCAAGGGTCTTTTTTTCATCCATTGCGCTGCATCCTGCAATAATAAAGGCACGGCAGTCTTCAAGGTTAAAAAGAAAAGAATCAAAATATACAGGAAGTTCTGAGGTCCGGCTGACCTTTCTATACGCGACCATGGTTATTGTTATCGCCTTGCGGTATACCGGATCTGATACCGGACTGCGTTCAGGTTTTGTCAGAAATTGTCTGATTCCCCCAGGAAAAGAACTCTCATCATCAATATCATCCTCAACGTCTTCGTCGAAATCCGGATCGACAAAATTTCCATCTTTAAAAGCGCCCTCCTCATCAGCGAAATAGCGGTCCCAGCGGTATTCATCCCATATGTCATTTTCAAAATCTCTGAACTCCATCAGTTGTTTCCTTCCGGTATTTTGAACATAAGCCCTGCTTTAACAGAAGCGATGTTTCCTTCAAGTGTATTCGGATATTCATATCTGTCGTATGTAAGAAGAATTTTGGTATAAAACCTGTTAAAAAGTACTCTGGAACTCATATAAAAGAAAACAGGTCCGTAAACTGCGGCTTCCATCCTGGCACCAAATTGAGTAGCGATGGTCTTTATTCTTCCGCCCCCACCGGTAGTGTTAAACTCGGGAGCCCATTTAAAATCAAGATATCCGTACCCCAAACCGAAAGAAAAAGAATAATCAAGAAAGCTGAGCATCCTGTCAAAAGCAAAAGGATAATATGAAAATTTCATGAGATAGCATGTATAATAGGCATCAGAAGAAAAGTAACCTTTATCTGTAGTGCCGAAAATGCCGTTATAGTATTCAAATTCAAGTGCCGCGGAAGAGTTCAGACGCATACCTGCGCCTCCTGAATGTCCGGAAGCAAAGTCCAGACTTGAATCCGAAATACTTCCGACCGCAAATGAGTAGAACTCTCCACCGAAAGAGAGAGGCACTCCATAACCGGAATAAGAAAAATCGCCATAAGCGTACAGCCCGGCGTAAGCACCGGGTAACAGTCCGGATATTAAAAAAAAGATTAAAATTCTAAAGGAGGCGGGCATATATCAACCCCTGGAGTTTGTGACATGTTCACGGCATACCGAAGCCCACCATGACCTGCTGTTTTTTTTGACATATTCATTAAATAATTCCGAAGCTTCACTTTTTTTATGGTTTTTAAGCTTCATAATGGCAAAATTGAATAATGCGTTGAGATTCCACGGATTTGCCTCATACGCCTTTTTAAAGCACTCTTCAGCAAGCACGGGTTTCTCCCGATACTCATATATTGTTCCGAGAGCGAAATGGTCTTCGGAATCGGCTTCTCCGGATTTTTCTTTTTCTTCTAGAGCCTCATGAAGCTTATTGTATTCCTGTTCAGTCATCAAAAGAGGGTGGTATTTCTTCGGTCGCACTATTTCATTTTTAGAAGGCGCGACCTCTCTTTCAAACCAGACCCGGACTTCCTTGGGAAAAACCCGGTAGCCGTTTACCTCCTGCGTCATCCAAACAGTATAGTCTTTTCTGAACTTTTCCTTAAGAGTGAGTAAAGAACGGATACCCCGGTAATCGTCAAGCTTATTGTAGGAGTTGAGCATCTGTTTATCCTCATCGACATCAAGCTTATATTCAACAACCGCATTAAAAACAGACTCCTCGGGAGAGCCGATAGGAAGAAGCGGTATAAAAAGAGTGTTATATTTAAAATCATATATGCCGTTTCCTGTTCCGGGAACTATAAGTATATCCGGCATACCCATATAAAGAGCTCTCTCATTATTAAAGAGCTTCGGATCAAATTCCTCTATTTTTTTCAGAATAGATTCTATCTTTTTCTTACAAATAAAATTTGACCGGGATGAAATACATGGAAACGGAGTGGTTCTCGCGCGTTTCGCGGCAAGCTGAGAAAGTTCTCTGTTATATCCTGTCACCTCTCCTATTCTGCTGTTTATTTCCTCCGGAGAAAGCGAACTCGTTTCATTGTCTATGTTTTCAAGCGCTCTTTGCATCCTGACTATCTCAGACTGAGCAAGTATCATTTCTCCAATGATCTCTTCAATGGTCTTCGATACATTTCGTATCTTAGAAAACTCATCTCCGGTTCCTATTTGCGAGGACAGCTTTTCAAGCTTATTTCTGAGGTCCGCCAATTCAGTTTCCATATTGACCAGCTCGCGTTTTCTTTCCACATTAAGGTATAGACCTTCGGAGAGCTGTTTTTTTATTCGATTGACTTTAAGAAACATATTATCATGTCTGGAAGCCATTGACTTCATCTTCTTTAATTCTTCGGAAAGAGCGGAGCGGTTCAATGTTCCGGCTTTTTTCATAACAGGCTTTATTCCGCGTTCATAATTAGCCAGTCTCTCGGACTGAAGCGAAAATACTTTCTGTTTTTCGTTTTTAATTTCGCCCCGTTTCAGGGCAATTTTCCTTTGAATTTCTTCTTTTTTATTGAAATTCAGGGCTTCCTCATACTGTTTTTCTATCCATTCCGAAAAATAATAAATCAATCCGCGGTTTTCCCCGGATTCGGTCTGTTTCAGAACAGAATTAAGTTCCTCACTGCTTTGAAAGAGCTCCTTCGAGACAAGCCCGAAATCTATAAATTCCCGATATTTAGTCAAGTCTATGCCGTTTTTTTCAGACATTTCGATGGAGGCGAATACGATTTCATCGAGTTTTTCCCAATAAAATGAATTCAACTCACGCCTCGCATGGCTGTCTCTGGGGTCCTCTCGGAGCTTCCGCAATGCAACGGTCTGTTCTTCAGTTATAGTAATCATATGCAATTCTTTCCCACTCAATATAAAAAAAGTCTCTGAGAATCCGCAACGCTTTTGAGTTGGACTCTTCTGTTTATACAATAAACTGGCGGAGAGGTGATGAAAAGTTTTAGTTTTTTCTTCAGTCCATTTTTAAAAAGAACCTCCAATGACCGCAAGAAGAAAAAACCGTAGAAAAGCGATTAAGGGCACCGCCCGTTTAAAAAATGTGTATAATAACGAAAAGCCGCTTAAGTCCTTTCTTTTACTTCTGACCACCGTTGTTCTGATATTTTTCATTTATTCCGGATCCGACTGGGCAGATACTGTCAGGTCAGAAAACAACCCAAAAAAAGCAACCGAAAAAGACCCTTATAAAGCGGTTGAGGATAAAAAATCCGTTCAAAAACCGTTGGATAATAACCCCATAATTCTTCCTCCGGTTAATTCTGAAAGAGAAAAGAAAGAAAGATCTTTTGCTTCGGAAATTCTGAATATTTTTGGTCTTTCCAAGAAAGGAAAAGCCTCCATCTTTTTTCTGGACAGCCTTCTTGACTCAGCCTATTCGGCGTATCCCGGAGTGCGGGTCAATAGAAAGATTTCAATAGACCGGCAAGTGCTAAACGAGAAAGCATACCTGCCTAAAGGTCGCCCGCTTCCTTCATACGCCGCTGATATATTTCGTACGGTCAAAAATTCCGGAATTACCTCGCTCAACATATCTGAAGCGGAGGAAAAAAAAGACAGGATTGTAATAACGATAAAACACCAAGGCGATATATTCAGAAAGATATCTCTCTTTTATGCCTCGGAACTTCCGGAGGGATCAACCGTAATAGCGCTCCTTATTACAGATCTCCCCGAGCCCCAAAAAGCCTGTGTAATCGCCGATCAACTGGGAATACCGGTTAATATAGCATGGCTCCCGCCTGAGGGGCAAATTCTGAAAATACCGGAAAAAAACTCTGAAACGGAATTCATATGTATGATTCCAATGGAGCCGGAAAACTACCAGTATAAAAAGCCTCCACAAAACACTATACTCCTGCACTATTCGGAAAAAAGAATCGGAGAAACTATCGATAATTTATACTCGACTTTCAGAGGGTACCACGGCGCTTGTATGTATATGGGTAAAAGAGCCGCGCAAGACAAGGAAACCATGATAAAGACATTTGGATTTCTTCGAAAGAAATACCAATATTTCGTTGACAACTCCTTTTCGGAACGATCAAAGATTTTGGCGGCGGCTAAGGAAACAGGTATAAAAACCGTCAAAGCCGATGCAATTATCAACAAAGATGCTTCTTTTGAGAAAGCCGAAAGAATAGTCTTCACCACAGTTAAAAAAACCAGACGCAAAGGAACCCCTGCCGTGCTGATAACGGAATACTCCGCAGCTAATCTTAAAAATCTGGAGAAAATATTGAAAAAAGAGATAAATAAAGATATAAAATTCACACTTATATCCGAAATTCTTTAACCGGAGCCGATAAATGCCTTTACTATCAGTCAATATAGATCACACCGCCACTCTCAGACAGGTAAGACTCGCTCGTTATCCGGACCTTAGAGAAGTAGTTAAAGAGGTTGAAAAGGCCGGCGCAGGCGGAATAACGGCACACCTCCGTGAAGACAGAAGACATATACAAGACAATGATCTATTTCTTATAAAAGACACCGCCCGGACAAGACTGAATATGGAAATGGCCGCTACAGATGAAATGGTTGCTATAGCTTTGAAGGTAAAGCCCTACATGGTTACCATTGTACCGGAGAAAAGACAAGAACTTACCACCGAGGGCGGACTCGATGTGGTAGCCGGCTTAGAAAGAATAAAAAGAGCAGCCGGTGAACTTATGAATGCCGGAATCCAAGTATCACTTTTCATAGATCCGTCTGAAGAACAGGTTAACGAAACGCTGAAAACCGGAGCCGCCTATATAGAACTGCATACTGGGAGGTACTGCGGAGCTCCGGATGATAATGAACAGGAAAGGGAATTTCAAATTTTAAAAAACACCACCTCTTATGCCGCAGGAAAAGGTCTGAGAATAAACGCCGGACACGGACTTGATTATGAGAACACATTAAGGATTGCCGAGCTGCCTGAAATTGAGGAGCTTAACATAGGTCATTCAATAATCGCAAGAGCCGTCATTTGCGGAATCGGAAGCGCCGTTTCACAGATGCTTGAAATTACAGATATTACCTGAGCAGCGGACCGCAGCAGCTATGAACGCCCCTGTTTATTAAATTTATCAGCAGATCCTGGGCAACATTTCTCCCCGGGGCATTTCAAGAACCCGCCTGGCGCCAAGCGGCGTAACAATAACCGCGGGAACTTTTTTCTTTTCCTCTGCCCTTCCGATAATTGCGGCATTTTCTCCTCCAGGCAACGAGCGCAGTTTGTCAAGAGCCTTATTAGCATCATCACTTTTTACCGCTGCCGTAAATCTCCCCTCGCAAGCCATGGTGAAAGGGCTTATTCCAAGCAGTCCGGACACCGCGGCAACAGATTTAGATACCGGAACGCTTTCTTCTTCTATCGATATAGTAACACAGGAGGCTTCAGCTATTTCGTTCAGCGCGGCAGCCAATCCTCCTCTTGTTGTATCGCGCATCATCCGCAATCCTATTTCAGGATCACCGTAAAGTCCGTATGTTAAAGGTGTAAGCAGAGCACAATCACTTGCTATCTCTTCTGAAGAACCTATATTATTCCTCAGAGCCATAATACATGCTCCATGTCTCCCGATATCACCGCTGATCAGAATGGAATCTCCCGCATTTACAGATTCGCATGATAACCTCCGAGGACTTTCAAGATATCCGATACCGGATGTATTGATATAAATACCGTCACAGCTGCCTTTCTCCACAACTTTTGTGTCTCCGCATACAATATCTATTCCTGCCTCGGAAGCAGTGGCAGCCGCGGATTCAACAATTTTTTCAAGTTCACGGACTGAAAACCCCTCCTCAATTATAAGAGAAAAAGACATGTAAACAGGACGGGCACCCATAACAGAGATATCGTTTACGGTGCCACAGATTGACAGCTTCCCGATATCGCCCCCGGGAAAAAAAAGGGGGCTCACAACAAAAGAATCAGTACTGTAAACAATCTCTTTTTTAGATGTCAAAACGGCACCGTCTTCCATTTTGTCAAGAATCGAATTGCCAAGATTTCTCTTTATTATGTTATTAATGAGCGAGGCTGTCTCTCGACCTCCTCCCCCATGACCGAGAGAAATATAATTACCAGTCGTATTTTTCATATACCGGCCCTTTCGTATCTGTAATAAGCCGAACAGGAACCCTCGGATGAGACCATGCATGGTCCGACCGGAGAATCCGGAGTACAGCCGTTGCCAAAAAGCGGACAGCTCACAGGAGTAATAACTCCTTTGAGTACATCGCCGCAGCGGCAGTTTTCTGTAGCAGCATCCTTCAAAGGAGGCATTTTAAAAACTTTGCGGGCATCAAGAAAGGCATATTTATCTTTTAGAGACAATGAAGCGCCCTCTATAGAACCAAGCTCGCGCCATGGCTCAGATGAAGGCGTAAAAAATTCTTCGAGAAGTCTCTTCGCGCCTTCTGATCCTGACTTCCGGACCACACGGCTGTATGCGTTCAGCACTTTATTTTTATTTTTCACAAAAAGCTCTGCCAGCATATATACGGAGCTGAGAATATCAGCGGTCTCAAAACCGGAAATTACTGACGGAACCTGCAAACCGGAATATGCTTCTTCTCCGATTATTACACTTACATGCCCCGGAAGAAGGAAGCCGTCAATACCGATATCCGGCATACTCTGCAATGCCTTCAGTGCCGGCGGGACTGTTTTTAAAGAGGTATAAAAAAAAATATCGTCTCTCTTACTTTCCACCGCTTTAGAAACCGCGGCAGCTATAGGGGCGGCTGTCGTCTCAAACCCGACAGCAAGAAACATAACAGGTCCGGTTATATTGAGCACATCATATGGGGAGGTTACAACCTCCACCTTAACCCCCGAGGCTCTCGCACTTTCAAGACTCCAGTTTTCTCCGGGCACCCTTATCATATCCCCAAAAGTTGCAATCTTGAAACCCTCTCGCAGAGCCGCCTCAACAGCGTTGTCAATATATGAACCCGGTGTAACACAAACCGGACATCCGGGGCCGGAAACCAGGGAAATATTTTTCGGCAAAAGAGACCTTATGCCCGCTTCACCGATTCTTACGGTATGAGTACCGCACACTTCCATAAACCGCATAGGCCCGGATCCTGACGCTAAAGCTGTTATTTTTTGCAGAATTCTCCGGCAAAAGAAAGAGTCGTTAAAATTATCATTCATCTTCCATGAGTCTCCGATAAAGTTCAAGATTTTCCTTTGCTTCCGCAGGAGTAAATTTTTGAAGGGCATACCCGGTATGAACAAGTATATAATCTCCGGCAGAAACGCCTTCTTTCTTAATCATACTTATATCAGCTGATGTAATAACACCATTGATATCAACTTTTGCGGATTCTCCTTCGATTTCGACTACTTTTCCCGGTATGGAAAGACACATAAAAAACTCCTAATATTTAATCTCACCTGTATGATTCAGACTCATTGCGTATACCTGACCAGAAGCGATACCTCCATCATTTGGAGGAATCCTTCTGTGTGTATAAATATCGGCGATACCTTTTAAACTTTTAATCAAACCTTCAGTAATAATCTTGTTTTGAAAACACCCCCCGGTTAGACAGATATTCTTTATCCCTGTCTCAGTATGAAGCTTGGTCAACATATCAGCGGTATCAGATATAACTGTATTATGAAATTTCGCGGACTTTACCTGTATATCGGAGTCATCCGCGGACATCTCTCTAAGAAGCAATCCGGGTGACAATACCGATGCATGATAACGGTCTTTAACAGTCCTATCTGCGGCCGCCTCAAACATCATCGGAGCTTGTCCTTCATAGGTCTGATAACGGCATATACCCGTTAAAGCGGCTGCCGCATCAAATATTCTTCCCATTCCGCATGAAAGCGGCATCGGAGAGTCAGAAGAAAGCATCGCCAGAATATTCTCCATACCCTCGTATCCGGCATTATTTGGGTACATGATAGAAAGCGCCGTCCGCAGAGGCTCACGAACACAGGCATCGCCTCCGGGGAGCCTGAAATACTCAGCATGACCCATCCTTTGAACCACAGATCCGTCAATCGCAAGAAATTCGCTGCCCCATGAGTTTCCGTCCGGCCCATATCCCACCCCGTCAAAGACTGCCGCCACACAGCTTTTAAGACCGTGCTCAGCCATGCAGGAATAGGCATGAGCGGCATGATGCTGGATACGGACAACCGGAGAATCATTTTTTCCGGTAAAATTCTCAATGGGAAAATCAGGATGCATATCGGCGGCAATACGTGTAACACCGGTTCCCAAAGCCTTGTAAAGGTGAGAGACCGCATTCTCCGCCGCTTCCAGAGTCTCCACGGTTGTAAGGTCTCCTATATGCTGTGACATGATCAACTCCCTGCCGCGTCCGAGCGTCACGGTATTTTTAAGGATTGATCCTGTGCCGAGGTATCCGTCAGCATCATTCAATATAAAGATACTCTGCGGGGAGTACCCTCTTCCCCTCCTTAGAATAACCGGCGATTTGCCTATCATCCTGACTATGGAATCATCATTCCTTACAACAATATCTCTATTATGATCGAGAATAAAATCAGCCGGATTATCCAGGAATACGTCTCCCCCCGAAATCCTCATAGGTTCATCGTTCATATTACCGCTTGTCATGACAAGCATCCTGAATTTCCCTTTAAGAAAAAGCAGGTAATGAATCGGAGCATACGGCAGCATTATGCCCAAAGTATTCAGTCCCGGTGCCACGCCCGGAGGTATATCTTCAGAGTTAACCAGTAGTATCGGCCTTTCGGGACCCTCCATGACCGCTTTTTCATCTTTGGAAAGAATAATGTTTTCAATATCCGGCACCATAACAGCAAACGGCTTGGAATTTCTTTTTTTAAATTCCCTCAGCTTATAAACCGCTTTTTCATTATCGGCATCACAACACAAATGATAGCCGCCAATACCTTTTATCGCGACAATTCCGCCATTTTCAATTACAGTAACGGCCTTGTCCGCATCATTATAAACCGGGCCGCACTCAGGACAGCAATTAGGCTGAGCGTGAAAACGCCTGCTACAGGGATCGTCATACTCTTTTTGACATTCGGCACACATATAAAAAGATCCCATCGAAGTAAGAGGACGGTCGTATGGAAGATCCCTTATTAGTGTATAACGTGGTCCACAGTCTGTACAATTAATGAAAGGATAAAGATATCTTCTATTTAGAGGATCAAAAAATTCTTTCAGACACTTGTCACATACACGACTGTCTGTTGTAATAACAGCTTTGTTTTTTCCGGTCCTTGAAGAAGGTCGAATATAAAAGCCTTCGTGTGGATTTTCCGTAGGTTCAGATTCCAGAGAGGTTATTCCGGCAAGTGGAGGAGCTTTCTGCGGAATTAGTCTTATAAATTCTTCCAGATTCTCCCCGGATGCACAAATAACCACTCCGTCAGGGGTATTCATTACATCACCGTTTATACCATATTCAAGAGCAAGATTATAAATATAAGGTCTGAAACCCACTCCCTGTACAGTACCTTTAACAGTAACCTTCTTACCATTCATCTTTTTTCCAGATAGTCGATAAAACTGTCCATTCCCTCGCCTGTTTTTACGGATGTTCTTATAACACGAACATCCTTATTGAGTTTACGGCAATCTGACTCGGCTCTTTCAATATTAAAATCTACAAAAGGAGCCAGATCAATTTTATTAATAATAACCGCGTCTGCCCTGTTGAAAAGAGCAGGATATTTTGACGGCTTTTCATCACCTTCCGGAAGAGAAATTACAGCGATTTTTTTATCCTCGCCCAAATCGTATGTTGACGGGCAAACAAGGTTGCCTACATTTTCTATAACAAGAATTTCTGTTTTTTTCGTGTCAAGCTGCTCATAAGCATCACGAACCATCTCCGCGTTCAAATGACAGCCGCCTCCGGTTTCTACCTGAACGGCAACGCAGCCCTTCTTATTTATTCTGTCAGCATCCTGTGTAGTAAAAACATCGCCTACAATAACAGCCAGTTTTGAACCGAGCTTTTCTGCGGCATATTCGAGAATAGAAGTCTTGCCAGAGCCTGGGGAGCTGATAATATTAAAAACACGAAGACTCCTATTATTAAAAATTTCCCGGTTTTTTTTTGCCGCCGCGTCATTTTTTTCTCGCGCGCTCATATTTATTTCTATCTTTTTGCCCACTTTACCTTTCCCCCCTTACTCATTGATTTGTATAGATTTTAGCAATACATCCTTGCCTTCAGTAATTTCACGGTCAAAACCTCCGCATTCTGGACAAGGCAATAGAAGATCTTTTGTATTA
>CAYNYI010000095.1:0-10645 GCA_964401455.1 uncultured Fibrobacterota bacterium | reverse complement strand
ATCTGTGTTCCCATTCTTGAGAAGAATTCCGGAATGAGTCATAAGAAAGATTTTTTTTGTCGGGTATTCTCCCGAGAGAATAAACCCGGGCGACAAGGTCCACACAGTCACAAAAATACTGAAAATAATTTCCGGGGATACAAAAGCGTCTTTGGACCTTATAGCAAAAGTTTACGGTTCGGTTATAGAGGCGGGGCTTTTTAAAGCCGATAGTATAAAGGTTGCCGAGGCGGCGAAAGTAATCGAAAATACTCAGAGAGACCTTAATATCGCCCTCATGAATGAACTGTCCGTGATTTTTGATATGATGGGAATAGAAACAAACAAGGTCCTTGAAGCCGCCGGAACAAAATGGAATTTTCTGAAGTTTTTTCCGGGTCTTGTCGGAGGGCACTGTATTGGCGTTGACCCTTATTATTTGACCTATAAAGCCGAGGAAATAGGTTATCACCCCGAGGTTATACTGGCAGGCCGGCGCATTAACGACAGTATGGGAAGCCGCATCGCCCAGAAAACCATAAAGCTGATGATACAGTCCGGAAAAAAAATAAAGGGTGCAAAGGTCCTTGTTATGGGGTTGACCTTCAAGGAGGATGTCGCTGATTTCAGAAATTCCCGTGTTGTTGATATAATAACTGAATTGCGTGATTATGGTGTGGAGGTTCTCGCTCATGATCCCCATGTAAAAAAAGGCCATACGCCGCACGGATTTGATATTAAATGTGTCGATCTCAAGGGAAAATACGACGCGGCGATATGCGCTGTCGGGCACAAGGCCTATTCAAAAATCTCCGTTCAGAAACTGCATAACCTGATAAAAGGGCCAAAGAGGGTATTTATAGACGTAAAGGCTGCTTTTGAGAAAAAACTGAAAGGTCATAAAGATTTCGCTTACTGGAAACTATAAGAGGAAGCATTGAAAATATTGGTTACCGGCGCGGCCGGTTTTATAGGATTTCATCTTTCGAAAAAACTCCTCTCGGAGGGAATCGAAATAATAGGTTTCGATAATGTTAACGATTATTATGATCCGGCATTAAAAGAAGCGCGTCTTGATATTCTTCAAAAAGAGAAAAATTTTTCGTTTAGACGGGCGGATCTCACGGATCTGAAATCCCTTGAGGCACTTTTCAGGGAAAACAAAATAAACAAAATCTGTCATCTCGCGGCTCAGGCCGGGGTCAGGTATTCAATAGAAAACCCTCATGCTTATGTGGAGTCAAATCTCGTGGGGTTTCAGAATATTATAGAGATGGCAAGGCATTTCGAGGTGGATAATTTTGTTTACGCGTCTTCCTCAAGTGTTTACGGTAACAATAAAAAAGTTCCTTTTTCTGTTTCCGATAATGTGGATCAGCCGATTTCACTGTATGCCGCCACAAAGAAATCGAATGAGCTTACAGCTCACGTTTATCACCATCTTTACGGAATAAACTGCACCGGCCTCAGGTTCTTTACGGTTTACGGACCCTGGGGAAGACCGGATATGGCCCTCTATATTTTTACAAAGAAAATAGCTGCAGGGGAACCGATCGACGTTTATAATTACGGAAAAATGAAAAGGGACTTTACCTATGTCGATGACATCGTAGCCGGAATAAAGGCCTCACTCGAGAAAAACCATCCTTATGAAGTTTTTAACCTCGGAAATAATAATACCGTAGAACTGCTGTATTTTATTGAGTGCGTAGAAAAGAACCTCGGTAAAAAAGCCGAAAAAAACATGCTTCCGATACAGCCGGGGGATGTCCCCGAGACCTTTGCCGACATAGACAGGTCCAAAGAGCTGCTTGGATATGAGCCGCATACAAAAATAGAAGAGGGAATAGAAAATTTTATTTCGTGGTATCGGCAATATCACGGTTAAAATGGTTCCGGGTGTCCGGATATGAAATATTTAATTACAGGAAAAAACGGACAGCTCGGAAGCGCTCTTTCAAAGATTCTAAGAGAAAGAAAAGAGGATTTTTCTGCTGTTGATATCGAAGACTGCGATCTCTCAGTCCGGGATGCGGCAGAGGACTTTTTTGGAGAGTTGGATCTCCCGCGCTTCATAATTAACTGCGCCGCTTATACCGATGTTGAAAAGGCTGAAGAAGAACCGGGCAGGGCATATTCTGTGAATTCAGAAGCGGTAAAGAATCTGGTGGAGATCAGCCGCGGAACAAAGGCGAAGCTTATTCATATATCAACAGATTATGTTTTTGATGGAAATATTCCAGAGGGGACATGCTATGATGAATATGATAAGCCGGATCCTCTGAATGAATACGGAAAAAGCAAGCTTGAAGGTGAAAAACACATTCTGGGGCTGGGTGAAAACGGGCTTGTTGTCAGGACTTCCTGGCTTTACGGCAGGGGCGGCGCGCTTTCTTTTATCGAGAAAATTTCCGAAAGGCTGTTGAGTGGCGATAAGGTAAATGTTGTAAACGATCAGACGGGAGCTCTTACCTGTGCCGATGATCTTGCGAATGCCGTTTTATCTGTCGGAGAAGATTTTTCCGGCATATTACACTACACAAATTCCGGGGATGTATCCTGGTACGATATTGCGGTTTTTGTTTCGGAAATACTCGGTGCCAAAGCCGGGTCTGTTATTCCGGTAATCACCGAAAGTCTCGGCAGTAAAGCGAAGCGCCCTAAGCGAAGCAGGCTTTGCATAAACAGAATTTCGGATATCGACCCTGATCTTATAAAGCCCTGGAAAGACTCATTAATTAAATTTATTGAATGTCATATACTGAACAGAACGGCGGAAGAAAAATGAAAGGAATAGTTTTAGCGGGAGGAACAGGTTCCCGTCTTTATCCTCTTACAAAGGTTACAAATAAACACCTGCTGCCGGTGAGCAGAAAACCGATGATTTATTATCCGATAGAGAAGCTGACCGAAGCAGGTATAAACGAGATCCTTATAGTAACCGGTCTTGAGCATATGGGCGCTGTTGTAAACCTGCTAGGCAGCGGACGGGATTTCGGCTGTGAATTTACATATAAAGTTCAGGATGAACCGGGTGGTATCGCGCAGGCGCTCGGGCTTGCGAAGAACTTCGCGAACGGGGAAAAAGTCGCGGTTATTCTCGGTGATAATGTTTTCCGCGACAGCATAAGAGAATATGCTGAGCATTTTAAAAAACAGGAAACCGGAGCCAAAATACTTTTAAAAGAAGTTCCCGACCCCTCCCGCTACGGAGTGGCCGAAGTCAGAGAATCACGAATCATTTCCATAGAAGAAAAGCCGGCCGAGCCTAAAAGCGGGCTTTGCGTAACGGGAGTATATATGTATGACTCCGAAGTTTACAATATCATTGATACTCTGCGGCCCTCGGGCAGGGGAGAACTCGAGATAACTGATGTAAACAACTACTATATTAAAAAAGGAACCATGACTTTCGATATCTTGAAAAACTGGTGGACAGACGCGGGAACTTTTGATTCTCTCGGGCGTGCTTCCGGCCTCGCGGAGGAGCTGAATACCGATGTCTGACTTTAGAAAAGGAAATATTGAGGGGCTTATTATAAGCAAACTCCGAAATTATGAGGACAACCGGGGGGCGCTTACCGAAATATTCAGAAGCGATAATATGGCGGGACGGTCTTTGCCTGTAATGGCCTATTATTCTGTTACCCGTCCGGGAATAAGGCGCGGTCCGCATGAGCACAGGGAACAGACCGATAATTTCTTTTTCCCCGCCGGTCAGGAATTCAGGATGGTACTCTGGGATAACAGGCCGCAAAGTCCTACATTCAACAATAAAAAAGTCATTAAAACCGGAAAAGAAAATCTATTTGTGTCGATTCCTCCCGGCATAGTGCACGGGTACAAAAACACCGGAACGAAAGACGTTTTTTCTTTTAACTTTCCGGATAAACTCTTTGCGGGTCAAAATAAAAAGGAAGAGATTGACGAAATAAGACACGAGGAAGATCCTGAAGACGCGTTTTTAAAAGACTTTGATAATGATTAAGAGTAAACTGTCATTATCGGACCCCCTGATCAAGCCAGAGAAGGGGGTGCGGCAATGACAATGGTGTTTAAAAAAGGAGAGAATTTTGTCCAGGAATTTTGCGATAACGGGGGTAGGCGGTTATATAGCCCCGCGCCATCTTAAAGCAGTCAAGGATACTGGCAACAGGATTATCGCCGCGGTAGACCCGGCTGATTCGGTCGGCCTTCTTGACAGTTACAGTTACGATATCAGTTATTTCCGTGAATTCGAGCGTTTTGACCGCCACTGCGAAAAACTGCGTCGGCATTCACCGGAAGATAAAATCGACTATGTGAGCATTTGTTCTCCAAACAACCTGCACGATGCGCATATCCGTTTCGCGCTCAGAATAGGAGCCGACGCGATCTGCGAAAAGCCTCTTGTTTTAAACCCTTGGAACCTTGACCTTTTACAGGAGCTTGAGGAAGAAAGCGGAAAGCGTATATACAATGTTTTACAGCTTCGTCTCCATCAGGCCATACAGGACCTTAGATCGAAAGTGGACGCGGATGCGAGCGGCGGCCGCAGACAGATCGAACTTACATATATTACTTCAAGGGGAATCTGGTACGATATATCATGGAAGGGCGATATACCTAAATCCGGAGGCCCGGCCACGAATATCGGCATACATTTCTTCGACATGCTGATGTGGATTTTCGGGAAACCGTCTCATTCCGAAGTGCATCTGGCGGAAGAAAGAAAAATGAGCGGCTTTGCCGAGCTTGAAAAAGCGGATGTCAAGTGGTTTCTGTCTCTCGATAGAAAAGATCTTCCTCAGTCGGCGGTTAAGGCGGGAAAACCGACATTCCGGTCAATTACGGTTGACGGCGAAGAGATAGAATTCTCGGGCGGCTTTACCGACCTTCATACCAAAGTATATGAAGATATCCTTTCAGGGGGCGGATACGGAATTAAAGACGCCCGGCCGTCTATAGAGCTTGTTCATGGGATCCGAAACAGCAAGCCTGTTAATAACCCTGAAAAATTTCATCCGTTTTTTAAAAGGAAGTAATTATGAGTGAATATTTCTCACATGAATCCGCTTATGTTGATGAGCCCTGCAGCATAGGAGCGGGAACCAAAATATGGCATTTCAGTCATGTCATGAAAAACGCGGTGCTTGGAAAAAAGTGTATTCTCGGTCAGAATGTTCATATTGCCGAAGGGGTGAAAATCGGGTCAAATGTTAAAATACAGAACAATGTCTCTGTATATACGGGTACCGAGCTGGAAGATGATGTCTTTCTCGGTCCTAGCTGTGTTTTGACTAATGTAACAAATCCCAGGTCGCAGGTTAACAGACATTCTCTCTATGAAAAGACCCTTGTCTGCCGGGGAGCGAGCGTGGGGGCAAACGCGACTATAGTTTGCGGGACCAAAATAGGCCGCTATGCCTTTATAGCTGCGGGGGCGGTAGTAACTAAAGATGTTCCGGATTATGCTCTTATAGTCGGTGTTCCGGGAAAACAAAAAGGCTGGATGAGCCGTCACGGTGTTCCGCTTCCTCCTCCTGATAAAAACGGAATTATGGTTTGTCCCGAAAGCGGATACAGATATGAGGAAGATAACGGCGCTGTCCGGTGCCTCGACCTCGGAGAGGGAGAGTCTCTTCCGGAAGAAAAAGCCGTGGGTGAAAAACTTTATGATGAATTCAAAAAATAATTTTTTAAAGGCAGTTTTCTGGGATTGCCCGGAGTTGACCGACCCGGAAGTACTGAAAGAAAAACTGTCGGCCGGTGAGGGGGCTTTTCGCGACTGGGCACTGTCGCGTTTTCTTGAGCATGGACGCGTAATCGACACAATGGAGTTCTTTGATATCAGTGAAATAGAAAAAAAACTGGGCCATCTTAAAATCAGCCCATATTCCAGAAAAAAATGGAAGAGGATGACAGAAGTGTATGGTTAAGGTAGAAGAAAAAACAGATTGCTACGCTTCAGAAGCTCAAAGGAAGTTGCTTATAGAAATGAGCAGCTTTTCTATGATTTCAGAAGATTTTTTTCTTACGGGAGGTACTGCGCTCTCGGTCTTTTATATGCATCACAGAAAGTCGGAGGATATTGATTTATTTACAACAAATGAAAGTATTGAGCTTAGTGATATTATTTTTTCTATTAAAAAGAGATGGGGGCAGAACCTTGTCGAAATAAAGCAGACGCCCGAATATTTTTCTGGGCTTATAGAGGGGGTCAAAGTCGATCTGGTAAAGGACAGGCTTTCCGATAAATCCGGGCGTTCCCGGTTTGCTTTTAATGACAGAGCTAAAATTCTTATCGATAGTATTGAAAACATTATGTCCAATAAGCTCTGTACTCTCGTAAGCCGCAGGGAACCTAAAGATTTTATAGATTTCTATTTTCTTTCTGAATATTCCGATGTTTTTGATTTTGAAAAGGTGTACGAAGGTGCCGTAAATAAAGACGCCGTTTTTGATGATCCGCCCACGGCCGCTTATCAGATAGAGGATTCTTATAATGCAATCAGGGAGATGGTCGGCGGGTTAAGCTGGATGATGAAAAAAATTGATACGAAACTGTTTGATTCTTTTTACAAAGAGATTATAAAAAAGATTTATGATAAAAAATGAGACAAAGAATTTGCTGACTTCTGTTCCGGAGCACGAAGTTTATCCCGACGGGCTTGAGGACAGGTTTTTGGAGGCCTGGGAGATAGCTTTTGAGGCGGCCGAAATACTGAAAAAGAAATTCAAGGTAAAAGAGGTACGGGTGACGGGCAGTCTTATTAAAAGGGAAAGGTATAAGGAAACTTCAGACATAGACCTGGTTGTGCCGGAGTTCAGTATGTCGGAGATGCTTGACTGCGGCAAAGACCTGGATAAATTTTATCCGTGGGAGATAGATATAATACCCTTAAAATCCACGACCCAAAAAAAAGCAGAGTATTTTTATAACAGGAGTATACCCATTGGAAGAAAAAAGAAAAAAAAGAGCTGAGTACTCAGCGTTATTCGCGTTCATTGAGCAGGAGTATGATATTATTTCCAAAACTTTTACAGGGCTTGACGATCTGCTTTTAAAAAAGGCCGAAGAGCTGAATTGTCATGAAGTACGCGCGGAAGCTATGTATATTCATGATTTTTATAATTCTGTCGAAAACATTTTTAAATTTATCGCAGAAGAATTAAACGGCGGAATACCTAAAGGTGAATCATGGCATAAGACTTTGTTAATTGAAATGAAGTCAGATATCCCTTCTATAAGGAAAAGAATTATTTCAAATGAGCTTTACGGTATGCTTGAAGAAATACTGAAATTCCGGCACATTGTAAGAAACAGTTACGGAATATACTTAAAATCTGTCAGAGTAAGAAAAATAAGCGTAATTACAAAGAAAGCCGCGGAACAAATAAAGAAGGAAATATCATTATTTATTAAAAACTGGTATAAGCAGGTGTAAATGAAGAAAAAAATACTCACAATAATCGGCGCCAGACCGCAGTTTGTAAAGGCCGCACCGTTTTCGAAAGCCGTGAAAGAAAACGGGAAATTTACGGAACTGCTTGTTCACACAGGGCAGCACTATGATTTTGAAATGTCTCAGGTATTTTTCGATGAAATGGGGATCCCTGCTCCGGCATATAATCTTGAATGCGGCGGCGGAACTCATGCTGTTATGACCGCTGAGATAATGAAAAAGCTTGAGCCGCTGATGATTTCGGAAAAACCGGACGCGGTCCTTGTTTACGGTGATACCAATTCGACGATAGCTGGCGCGCTTGTGGCTTCCAAACTTCATATACCTATCGTGCATGTAGAGGCGGGCCTTAGGAGCTTTAACCGCCGAATGCCTGAGGAGATCAACAGGATTGTGGCGGACAGGCTTTCTTCGGTGCTTTTTTGTCCGACCGGCACGGCGGTCAAACACCTGAAAGCCGAAGGTATTACAAAAAATGTTTTTCATACAGGCGATATAATGTATGACGCGGCAATCCAGAGTGCCGAAGCCGCCTCAAAAAGAAGCGCTATACTTAAAGACCTCGGTGTTAAAGAAAAGCAATATGCCCTTATTACTGTCCATAGGGCTGAGAATACGGATTCTCCGCAAAGGTTGGAAAACATACTAAAAGCCCTCACAGATATAAAAAAAGATCTGGATCTTGTTTTTCCCGTACATCCAAGAACAGTTAAGTGTGCCGAAGTAGCCGGGCTTACAGGTCTTCTTGAAAATCTGGGGCCGGTAAAACCGGTCGGGTTTCTGGACATGGTAATGCTGGAAAAAAATGCTTCGCTTATAATTACAGATTCAGGGGGGATACAGAAAGAAGCGTTTTTCCATGGAGTGCCGTGCCTTACCCTTCGTACCGAGACCGAGTGGACAGAGACGGTTGATGCCGGGTGGAATGTGCTCGCGGATACCGCGGATATAGAAAATATTGAAAAAGCGATGGCTTACGATTATAAGAAGCGGGAAATTACCGAATACGGACGCGGTGACGCTGCTGTTAAGATGGTCAAGTGTCTGGAGGAGCTTTTATGAGCCTAAAGGAGTCCGCTGTTCTGGATAAAGATGATATTAAAAGGATGCTTGCCCCTGTGTTGGCGGGTAAGAATGTGGAAAAGGCTTTTCTTTTCGGTTCTTATGCGGCTGGTAAAAACACCAGGAGGAGCGATATAGATATTATGGTCGTAAAAAAAACCATTGAAAGATTTTTTGATCGTTATGAGCAGTTTTCGGAAGTTTATGATATACTGCATGGATACGATGTGGACCTCCTGATATATAATCCTGAAGAGTTAGGGAAAATATCGGGAAGAAAGTTTATTAAAAGAATTCTTGAAGAGGGGGAACTCATATATGAGTCAGGAAAAAGCTGAAGACAGGGCGCAGTTATGGCTTGAGGCCGCGAAAGATGACCTTGATTCTGCGCGCATACTCAAAGATTCCGGACAGTACGCCCATTCCTGTTTTCATTCCCAGCAGTCTTCTGAAAAAGCAGTTAAAGCAGTTTTTTATTTAAAAGATGAGGAGCCATGGGGCCACTCTGTAATAAAAATGCTTACGGGAATCGAGCAGCTTGACGCTTCTGCGGCAGCAGTTTTTTCGGGATTAAAAAAGAAAGCTCTTTTTATAGACCGCCTTTATATACCCACAAGATATCCTGACGGACTTCCTGATATTAATCCTTCAGAAGCATTTGATAAAACAGACGCTGATAAAGGTATTGAATATGCCGGACAATTTTATAAAGCGGCCAAAAAAGTTTTAGATAGAACCCAATAAGAAAAGAACTATTTAATGAAAAAACTTCTCGTTACCGGCGGATGCGGATTCATAGGGACGAATTTTATCAGGCTTGTTATGGAAACCCGCCCTGACTGGTCTGTTTTAAATATCGATAAACTGACCTATGCCGCCATGCCGGAAAATCTGGCGCACCTTGAAAAAGCCCCTCGTTATTCCTTTATAAAAGGGGATATCTCCGATACCGGCCTTTTAACAAAGCTGTTCGCTGAAAAAGAGTTTGATTATATCGTAAATTTCGCGGCCGAGTCTCATGTGGACAGGAGTATAGAAGGTCCTGCGGAATTTCTGAGGACCAATGTGACCGGTACATTTACCCTTTTAGAAGCGGCGAGAGAAAAATGGAAAAACAATGCAGACAAACTTTTCCTGCATGTCTCTACCGATGAGGTTTACGGGACCCTCGGTCCGGAGGGCCGCTTCACCGAAGAAACGCCCTATTCTCCGAGGAGCCCTTATTCCGCTTCAAAAGCCTCTTCCGACCACTTCGCGATGGCATATTATCATACTTACGGACTTCCGGTAATCGTGACTAACTGTTCCAATAATTACGGGCCTTTTCAATATCCTGAAAAATTTATTCCGGTTGTTTTAAGGAGCATTATAGCTGAAAAACCGATACCTGTTTACGGAGACGGAAAAAATGTCCGCGACTGGCTTTTTGTTAAAGATCATTGTGAGGCGCTTCTGACGGTTCTGGAAAAAGGCACCGCGGGGGCTTCTTACAATATAGGAGGCGGTAATGAAAAGACAAATGTGGAGCTCGCGCGCGAACTCTGTGCCGTCCTTGACCGGAAACTGGGCAGAAAAAACTCTGAAAGACTCATTGACTTTGTAACCGACCGTCCTGGGCATGACAAACGTTATGCTGTGGATTATACAAAGATATGCTCTGAGCTCGGATGGGCACCAAGGACGTTATTTACAGATGGTCTTCAGCAGACCGCCGAATGGTATATTAAATTTTTTAAAACCGGTAATATAGATAATATTGACTAATTCCGGACGGGATAGTTATATTTTCGGCTTGAATGTTTATACAGGGACGCATGATGAAAAGAATTTTAACAGTATTACTGCTTCTGGTTCTCTCCGCCTATCCGGAATATTCCCATTCGGAGAGAGACAGTCTTCGTAAAGTCTATTTACGTTATAAAACCGCGACTAATAATGACGCTTTGGGCATGAGTTCTCCGGAAGCTTCGGAGGTTTCCAGCCTCGACCCCTCTGATAAGGCATATGTAACCCGTAAATATGGAGAATCCCCTTCTTTCGAGGATTTTCTTAAAGAAAGGTCCTATCGGGATTCAATAGATAAGGCGGAAAAAGCCGACTCTGTCATGGTAGAAAGAGAAGGGACGATCTTCGAAAAAAAAGAATATGACGAATTTGAG
>CAYNYI010000094.1:0-10707 GCA_964401455.1 uncultured Fibrobacterota bacterium | reverse complement strand
AAGTAAATATACACCTACCGCAATTGACCGGATCAATGAAGGAAATGAATTATATCTTGACTCAGAAGATGCCCTGATAAAAGAAGAAACTTCGTTAAAAAAAATAACTATTTCAGAGGACAATATACCGTCTCCGGTATCTGAAAAAATAGAGTCCGAAACAAAGATTACCGATACTGACAAAAAAAACATCCGAAACAATGCAAGTGGAAGATATAAAAAGATAGAGGGTTTCCGCGTTCAGATAACTTCCTCAAAAGATTCTGAATCCGCCAGAGAGATGAAAAAGCAGCTTGAGAACAAGCTTGGTCGTCCTGTATACGTTCTTTTCGAGGCGCCTTTGTTTAAAGTACGGATCGGTAACTGCCGCAACCGGAAAGAAGCCGAAGAACTCGCATCGGAAATTAAAAATCTTGCTTACGATGCCTGGATTGTGGAGTCTTCGGTCTGGGTAAAAGAATAGACCTGATCAGCTTCCGAACATTGTAATTTCTTTATAAGAAGAAAGCCTGATTATTTCCTCAATTTTCTTTTTCTCCTCCCGGCTGCATTCATAATGACCTGTGACAACCTTTTCAACATCAGCTTTCGCTTCAGATATAAGTTCGGCGTCTGAATATAGATTAATAAAACGGAATTCGGGAAGCCCGGACTGCCGAAGACCGGTCATATCTCCAGGCCCCCGTAATTTAAAATCCGCCTCGGCAATTCTGAACCCGTCATTCTCAGAAGAAAAAAGCCTTAAACGCTCCATTGCCTTCGGCTCCGCCCCTGTGCCCGGAATAAGCAGACAGTAAGAGTCTGTATCGCTTCTTCCAACCCTGCCCCGAAGCTGATGAAGCTGTGAAAGACCGAAATTCTCAGCGCCTTCAATAACCATAATATCCGCTTCCGGAACATGAAGACCTACTTCAACAATTGTAGTGGAAGCGAGTATTTTAAAGAGCCCTGACCTGAAACCGGAGATCACTTCCCGCATTTCGGATTTATCCATACGGCCGTGGGCCATAGCCACCGGGATACCATGATAAATCTCTTCAAGCTCTTTAAAGCCTTTTATTAGTGCTCTTTTTTCATTATTCGGAGAATCTTCAATAGACGGAAATACGAAAAACGCCCTCCCGCCCATTTTTACTCTTTCTTTTATAAAAAAATGCATATCATTAATCTTACGGGGGGGGACAATATGGGTTGAGGGAGATTTTCTTCCCGGCGGAAGTGTGTCAATAACGGAGATATCCAGGTCCCCGTACAGGATATGGGCCATTGTTCTCGGAATAGGAGTTGCGCTCATAACAAGGATATCCGGTCTATTTCCTTTGGCTACGAGTTTCAGCCGTTGGCCTACACCGAACCGGTGCTGCTCATCAACTATTACAAGTCCGAGATTATGGTAGCGAAGCGATGGACTGACCGCAGCATGAGTACCGATTATTATATCCGCAGAACCGTCGGATACCGCAGTTTCCGCGATTGTTTTCTCTTTATCATCAAGAGAACCCGTTATTAGAATTGTGTGGAAACCTATATATTCAAATATTTTTCTGAAAGTATCATAATGCTGTTCCGCCAAAACAGATGTCGGGGCCATAAGAACAGTCTGTCTTCCCGAATATTTCGCAATAAGAGCTGCGAGAGCAGCGATTACCGTTTTACCGGAACCGACATCTCCCTGTAGCAATCTGTACATTCTGCGCTCGGAAAACATGTCCGACTTTATTTCATCAAGAACCTTTTCCTGCGCGGATGTAAGTTTGAAACCGAGGCGGCTGAGAAACATGTTTATCGCGCTCCGGCTGTTATTGCAGGCAAAACCTTTAACAAGATTATCTCGTCGAAACTGAGCGAGTTTATAGAGAAAAATAAATATTTCACTGTATTTAAGACGATTTATCAAATTCATCTCATGTTTTTCATGCGGAAAATGAACCTTCCGGTAAACCTCCTTTAAAGGAGGATACAATCGCTTACGGCGTATAATTTCTGGTATTTCCTCACAACTATCAGTCTCCAGCCTTTCCAATGCGTCTTTAATTATTTTTCTGAGCATCCTGTTCTGGATGCCGTTTGACCGCATCGCCTCGGAAATTGGATATACAGGAAGAAAACCTCTGAATTCCGGCGGTATCTCTACTCTTTCATCTTTGGTCATGTGTATTTCCGGATGAGCGAACTGCAAGCCCTCTTTATAAAAAGAGGCGTCACCGGCCCCGAAAAGGAAATATCCCTCGCTAATACTTTTTTTTATGTGCTGAAAAACACGGAACCATAAAAGAACGGCTCCACCTTTCTCGTCTTCAATAAAAACCCTAAGCATTTTTCGTGGTATTTCGGAAATTTTAACTACGCGACCGTGAAAAACATAATGACCTTCTTCTGTTATATCAGACAAACCGGTAATTCGTGTGCGGTCCAGGTATCGAAGAGGTGTATGATTAAGAAGGTCCGAAACCGAAGCTATGCTGCATTTGATAAAAGCGGCCTCACGTCTTTGGCCGACATTTTTCAGTACCGAAACAGGAGAATTAAGAAATACGGCAGTCTTTTTCATACTCCCGAAAAGATACTATTATTCGGAAAGTATATGCGGCGAAGAAAATTGTTTAAGTCTACCAGGACCGTCATAAAAAACTTGACATTCGGTCCGGATTTTTTATATTATTTGTGTCACAAATCGGTCATTATTGCCTGGTAGCTCAGTTGGTAGAGCAGGTGGCTGTTAACCACCCTGTCGTAGGTTCGAGTCCTATCCGGGCAGTTTTATTTACCCTTCTTCCGGAAAAATCCGGAAGAAGGGTTTTCTTTTTATTTCAGCGGATTCCCTCGTCTTCAATTAAAGTAACTATAGATTCCGCCATCAGTTCTTTTTGTTCCAGGACATCAAAGTCCATGTTTCCCGAAACGCTCACAATATCTCCTTTTTCGATCTTCTGGAACCCGAATTTATCCATCGGATTATAAACCATCATTCTCGTATCTACCTGCATTTCTCTCGTACCGGTATCGAGAGTAAATTCTCTTCCGTCCACCTCGGTAACCTTTCCGGTAAGACTGATATCAAAATCTGTCGCCCAGGTTGTGACTATAACCGGATTATCTTCTTCATCGACAGGGCTCACATAAAAAATAAGCATTGAGGTCCTCCACATAAACCGAAGAAGCTTCAATCGTTGTCATCTCATAAGTATCGTTATCTACTGCGCCGTAAACTGTAACCTCATCTCCTTCGATTATTCCTTTTCCTTCCTTATACCAGTCCCAGTCATCCATTTCCACGGTAACGATTACTTCTCCGTAGTCAAGTTCAAATGAATTATCAGATGCGGCAACCGAGAAAAAAACCAGTAAGCCGATAATTGCGGCGTTACGTGTTATCCTAATGTCTTTTATAATGATTCCTCCTTGTTGAAGTTTGGCATTTTGAGGTTTCTCAGGAAAAATTTCGCAAACACTGTTCCAATGGCTATTGCACACTATCAACGCAAATCATTAAGAAAAGATGTAAAAAAGTTTTTTAAAATTTTAAAAGCTTTTCTCATTTTTGAGACTCGGGACATACTGTCAGCCTGATTCTTTCAAGCTGTGCGAAACACACATTAAAATTATCGTTTTTAACTTAGCATTGATCGGATATCAGCTTCATGAAATTTTAATTTTCTCTTTTGCCTCTTATAAATCTATTAGTTATTTTATTCAAAATGTTACAGTAAGTGATACGAAAAAGCCGGAAAATCCAATAATATTTTAGGCGCACTGGCCTGAGGAGCCGTCCGTAAAGGAAATACAAATGAAGCATCTTATAATCTTTATTTTTATCTTAACCGTCTATTCGGCCTTCGGATCGCAGAAAGATAAAGACACAGTAAAAACGTCAACCGGGGACACTTCAGCAGCCGCTGTACTTAAATTGGAAGACCTGGCCAGCAAAAAATGGGCCGGCAGCTTCCCATGCACAATTTCCACTGATACTGCTTCCGGTGTATATACCTACTATCTTTCATTTGAATTCGACAGCACCGCCGCAAAAGGAAAGTTCAGCGGAAAACCCGTGCAGAGAGTCAGCTGGCACTGGAAAATAAACGGTAAATTTATAGGCGGCAATGATAACGGCGCCGTTTTCCCCTACCGGGTCGAAAAAGGCAGAGTAGTAGCCCGCAACCATAAAAACCCGGAATACACCTGGACTTTCGATTATAAAGACGGGATTCTTGAAATGATCGAAGAAGACGCAGAATGGGTAAGAAACGAGTTCCGGGAGCAGGCAAAAAAACGCGGTCACAAAGGAGTCTGGAAAACACCCGATAATTTTAATCTGATAAAGACAGAAAATCAGGAATAAAAATATTAATTTTTACCGGAGCTTTTTCGGAGAAGCCTTAAAATATGTTTCAGCCCGGAAAAAATGTTTCTTTTTTTTCCGAATATATGCTCCATCTCTGCCGGATCAGGCCAGAGAAGCCGTTTAATCAAAAAAACGGGCCTCCCGCTTCGCATAATCTGCAAAAATGTTCTGGATGCTGTACCTCTCTTTTCTATCCGGGAGAAAAAAGCGGATGTAAAAAAACCTCCCGTATCATTACCCAGCATAAGTTCCGGAAGACCGCAAAACAGACAAAACCTGTTAAATATTGATAATTCAAATAAAGCATTAAACCTGTATGCTTTTTCCATGACACTTGCCCAATCAATTTTATCGCGGAATTTTTTTCTGAACAAAAAAAGGTCGCAAAGGCTTATGAGGCTTTGGAAATTGTGGGGCGAAGCGAAATGTATAAGTAAATAAATAAAATGATCTTCTTCCCGAAAATGTTTCACATCCTCTGTTTTTTTAAAAACACCAAAATTATTATGAATTACCCTTGTATGAAAACCTGTAAGAGAGTGATGATACTCCGACTTCAAGAAACCGTTTGAATAGCTTAAATGATAATAAGAATCGGCTTCAAATGGTGTTAAACGGTTTCTTTTATGCCCTAAAGAAAAAAGAAGCTTCTCCAATTCCTTCTTTTTTTCTAAAGGAAAAATAAAATCTATATCACACATGGGTCTTAAAGATATATCTTCATACAAATTTTCAAGAAAGGCCGCGCCTTTTACCGGGCGTATGATTATTCCTGCGGAATCGGCTTCTGAGATTAACCGGTCACGAAAATAAATTTTAGCAAGATTACCTGCGGCAATATTCCGGACTGTTTCTTTGACAGAGCTCTCGGCTTTAAAAGGGTCAAGCTTATAATATATCCCTGTCAGAGAGTTTGTCTTGAGATATTCCAAAAGAGACCCGGCATCAATATCGCCCGGGAGCGACAAGGAACACTCCTTGATAAATGACGGGATAATTTTTTTCAGGCAGTACCGTCTGAGCTCTGCTCCGCGGCCTATAAACACCGTCTATTTAAATATGGACTTAATCTGAGTCCAGGTTGAGGGCTTTTTAGGAGTTTCATCGCCTGCCGAAACGCCGGCGGCTAAAACAGCGATGGAAAACATCAGAAAAAATATTATGTGTCTTTTCATACTTCTTTCCTGTTTTTAAACCGTTAACATTAAATATATTCCGGTTTCAGCGCTGTGTCAATAGACAGAACGAAAAAAATCAATAAATCAGTCCCGGTAAAATTTGTCCCGGTTATCCTCAATGTCTGAGGTCTCCCGGAACCAGGAAGCAACCGCCTCCTCCGCCGCGACTCTGCGTGAACGGAACAGAGTATTCTTAAAAACGGATTTTTTTCCGGCGGCATCCGGATTGTCAACTGGAGCACTAATTTTCAGAGGTCTGGCTATCGCGTATGTGGATGCAGTCAGAACAGGGCCGGTATATTCATTTTCTTCGGACATAAGGACCTTTACAACAACAGGTGATTTATAACCGAGTCCGGGGATAAACTTTTCATAAGTCGCCCCGTCATACTTATTATAGTTAACCGCTTCGTCAGCCGATGCAGCTTCTTCCAGAGAACCACCCGAAGAAACCGACTGCCAGACTTTATCCGCCACGGCTTTTTTCTTTTCCTCCATCAGAGACTGCCGAAGAAGCCCGGAAGCCTCTCTTTTTACATGTTCGAACGGTATAGTCCCCGCGGGATACCTGGCTGAGGCCCTAAGAATATAAAGGGCTTTATCGTTATCAAAAACCGGACCGGCTTTTTCCATCGAAGAATCGGAAAAAGCATAGCTTACCATACCCATCATATATGTCTCGGGAGTATTGAAGCCCTGCGGGAGTTCGCTGCGGCTGAAAAAGTCTGTTTTTCCGTATTTGAAACCGGCCGAATCCGCCGCTTCTTTAAGATCTAAATCTCCGGAATTAATAACATTAACAAGACTGTCACAACGTTCACGAAGAATCTCAACAGTCTGAGGACCCGCTTTAAGGGGTATATAAATATGACTGACAGGTATTCTTGCTTTTTTATCTGTAAACATTTCTTTGTCGGTAACTTTAATTATATGGTAGCCTAAACGGCTACGTACCGGTTCGGAAACCTCCCCTTTTTCCATAGAGAACGCGACTTCCTCAAAAGCCGGATCCATCCGCCCTCTCGCAAAAAAACCAAGATCACCGCCGGAGGCCGCGGTTGCTTCATCTGTGCTGTACTCAGCCGCCACAGCGGCAAAGGAAGTATCCTTAAGAACATCTGTAACAGAATCGGCCATGTCCCTCCCGCTGACAAGAATGTGCGAGGCCTTAATCCTCCTCAAGCGCGTAGGCTCTCCGGTATATACGAGATGCCATCCGCCGCCCGAACGCACCGGCGGAGCGACTCCGCCCGACGGAGCTTTTTTAGCCGCTTTATAAACCGTTACCGGATAATCAGTACTGAGTTCATTGGAATCGGTAAGAGTCATTCCAATAAAACCGCCTTTCATATTTGTAGCTTGGTCCTCTGAATAGGCGGCAACAAACTCCCTGAAGTCTTCTCCCTCTTCGGTTATTTTATTATAAACATAGAAAATGTCATTTCTTGTTTCGGTACTGTCCTCTTGCCTGGGTTTCTTTGGAATATACGCGTACTCAAGAGAAACCGAGGCAGAATCTTTAAATTCTTGAGGGTTTTCATTATAGAAATTTCTAACGTTCTCCTCCGAAAGAGCGTCTTCGTCGAGCTTCGCTGAATTGGCATATA
Source organism: uncultured Fibrobacterota bacterium (assembly GCA_964401455.1). Lineage (GTDB taxonomy): Bacteria > Fibrobacterota > OXYB2-FULL-49-7 > CAYNYI01 > CAYNYI01 > CAYNYI01. The sequence continues at coordinate 3,580 of CAYNYI010000094.1, read as the reverse complement.
CATACTCGATATCTGCACTTCCCTCTGAAAGCAGCAAACGACTGTCAAGAGTTTTTGAAGTAACGTGCGGAACATAATCCAAAAGCTGCTGCAAAACAAGAAGCGGTATAGAATATTCAACGGCGTCTTTTTCGTATTCAATTATATACGGATTGGAAGAAGCCTGGTCGGATTTAAGAAATTCTTTGTATTTTTGCTCATCAAATCTACCGTCGGTCTGAAATCCCTCATAGCTTCGAACTCCCTGAGGAGGGTTTTTCATAAAAAAATCAGCTATCTGCGCATCCGAAGCTTTGATATCAAGCTTTTCCTTGAGGTCTTCCAGAAGCATTCTTGAAACAAACTGCTGCCATACCTGTTTGCGCATATTACGGTAATCCAGACCGGATAATTCTGTTTTTTCCCGACGCATATTAGCTGCGGCGTTTTCGAGCGCGCGCTCAAATTCTCCGTAGCTTATTTCTCTGCCGTTAATTTCTCCGACATTGTTACCGGAGAACTTTTCACCTCCCATTCCCCAGCTCCAGAAAATAGTGAAAACAAAGAAAAATATGACTCCCGCCATAACAAAAATCACAAAATTACCGCTTCGGAGGCTGCTCATAAGCATAAAGCTCCCCTTACTTTTTTCTTCGTTATTTCCCATCTATATCTCCTTGAATTATTTATTTGCGTATAATGAAAAACAAGATAAATAAATTAGTTAAAAACAAAGCTTAAATCAATGATTTTATTAATAAACAGACGGTTTTAAGCGATAATGACACCCTGCTTTACCAATAGACCGAACTCCTGCTCAAAATTCGGTGTAAAAAATTTTTTACCGAGGTTTTCTTTGATTGAATCCCGGTTAAAAAATCTGACATCGGATACCTCTTCAGGATCCGGATTGAAAGGTCCGTCTGAGTAACCGGCAAAAGTAAAGACCATTTCAGATTCAATTTCGTTCCGCATTATATATGAAAACAAAAACTTGTGCGGTATCCGGCTCAGGCCGGCCTCTTCTTTCACTTCTCTTATCAGAGCGTCCTGCACCTCCTCGCCGCTTCCTATATGGCCTCCCACAGCAGTATCCCATTTTCCGGGCTGGATTTTTTTAAACGGAGACCTCTTCTGCAGAAGAAGCATTCCATCATTATTGAAAATATGCATATGAACGACCCGGTGAAGCAGGTCCGGATTCCCGTGACAGATATCTCTGGGAGCTTTGCCTTTGATTTTGCCTTCAGGGTTTACAATATCAAACCACTCGCTGTCTTTGTATTTTTTCTTTAAAAGATACTGATTAATCTTACGGCTCAAAAAAATAGCCGAAAAAACCGAGCCGGCTGCAATATAAAATAGCGGCCCGCTTACAAATGCCCATACTTTCATTGAGGAAAATACCGCGGTATAAACAATAAGCGCAGCGTGGAGCGCGGTAAAGAATGCCGCATAGAGCATGAAACGGCGTATTTTAATCACATTTTTTTTATCCGCCTCTGCAGTACCAGAAAATCGTAAGTATAGATTCCTAATAAATTTTTCAGGACCGGCACCCGCGAGTAATCCGAGAATCATAATTATCAGCTCAATGACTGCCGGCTTCAGGCGAAAGAAAAGCTCGCTTTCGAATGTAAGCGAAACAGCCCCAAAAACCATTAAGAGTCCTGTATCAAATAATACAAAAAAGTCCGGACGATGATTTTTAATATAACCCGCTGCAAATACGGCAGTTCCGGTTACAACAGCGGCAATAATCGCTTTTTCCAATCCGAAAAAGCCTTCAGCCGCGGCGAACACTAATATCGGCAGAAATCCGAGTGCGGTATTTATAAAAAGTTTATGCATCTGCCCCACAATGTCTCTCCTTTTTGCCTGAAATAAAAGATAATTTTTATCTTTGCGCCACTCAAGTAAACCCCGCTGTTTGCCGATATATTTATTAAAGGCGGCGAAAGCAGCCTCTGTACGGGAATCACCACAGGGACGTGGGTGCCTTCCAGGGAAGGTGTGCAGGCGTTTTCTGTACAAAATAAATCCTCGATAAGGGCAGAAAGATACTCTTTTTCTGTCCTTTTTTTTATGAATTTAAATATCTTTAAACACATGGAAAAGGGTGAGATAATTTACGGCATAAACCCCGTCTTCGAAGCTATACGCACAAACCGGGAGCGTGTCGATAAAATAATGATTGACCGTTCATTAAAAAACCAGAGGCTTTTTGAACTTTTGAAGTTCTGCCGTAAAAATAAAGCGGTTGTTTCACTTGTTCCAACGGGAAAAATTAAACAGTGGACAGGAAATGTCCGGCATCAGGGGGTAATAGCGTTCACAGCCGCCAAAGAATTTGTTCCGGTTGAGCAAATTGTCCGAAATGCCGCGGAACAGGGTACAAAAGCCCTGGTACTTGTGCTGGACGGAGTCGAGGACCCGCATAATATGGGAGCGGTCATAAGAAGCGCAGCAGCGGCAGGCGCGGCGGGATTAATCCTTACTCCGGGCGGGTGCTGCAGACTCTCGGCAACAGTGGCCAAGACTTCGGCCGGGGCTATTGAGCATATTCCTATCGCCCGGCCCCATGATACAGCCAGGACACTCGATATTTTCCGTAAAGCGGGAATGAATATTTACGGTTTGGCTTCTAATGATGCCGAGAACTTTTATTCTGAAGACTTCTCACAAAAGGGTTCTGTTATCTGTCTCGGCAGCGAAAAAAGCGGTATCCGGCCTCATATAAAAAGAATGTGCGACCGGCTTCTTCAAATACCGATAAAGGGCGAGGTTGAAAGCCTGAATGTCTCGGTAGCCGCAGGAATTGCAGTTTTCGAAGTTCTGCGGCAAAGGAAAACCGCATAGAGGCGGCTCCTTGCGCAAAAGAAAATTTATATTTATATTATCTTAAGGGCTTTTCTACGGGGCTTTTTTAAATTTTCCCTGGGAGTATTATATGGTTTACAGACTTATCCTGATTTTTTCAATTGCGTTTGTCTTTTTTTCTATAAACCCCGGCTGCGGAAAGGAATCACCCACCGGCAGCAACAACGGTATCCCGACTGCGAATGATGATGAGAGCGATGACGGAACTTACTGCGACACATGCACCGAACCGTGTCCGGACGGGGATAATACCTGTATGCCTTCCTGTTCAGACACTTCAAATATCAGATGCCCTACAGAAATACTCTCCCTGGAATTTACAGGTTCGAGCGGAGCAATAGAAACCCTTGATGTGGACCGTTTTAAAGTAACCGTGGGCGACACCCTTGTCTTCAGCGGAGCCGCATACAATATTGATTCGGTCAGAATAGCGAGCCGTTCTATATACTACTACTCAGGAAACGAGTCAAAGCTCTCGTTCGGTTCATCATCTTCCAGAAAGGCCGTAGCGCTTTCGGCAGGTACGCAAGCAATAGCGGTAAGAATATGCGCCGATGAAACTGATTCCGGAACAGATACGGTCTGCATCCAGAACAGCAAAGTAATACGCATAGAAATACAGGCCCCTCCCATAGAAACAACCATAAGCGATTCTCTTATAATTTTTCGAGACATTTCAGCGGCTAATAATTCTTCACTCGGATAACCGACCTCACCGATA
>CAYNYI010000093.1:0-10782 GCA_964401455.1 uncultured Fibrobacterota bacterium | reverse complement strand
TCAGTTCGAAGTAGAAAGAAACCGGTTTATTTGATAAATCCACCGTATTTTGCTTTGTTTTAAATGAAGAGGCGGCGCCTTTTTTTATAATATCCGCGATTTCACCGGCACAAAGCGGATCCGGAGAGAGCAGGTTGTTAATCTCGGCCCAGTAGAAAACCTGGGACATCTCGAGAAGAATGTCGGCGAGGTCTTCAGATAGTGCGTTTTCTCTTAGAAGCTTCCTGGCGCCCGCAGTTTTATCTAAAGGATGTTTGTGGTCCCCGGAAAGCGCCTCCAGCATTTCACGCGATTCTTCTCCGAGTCTTCTTGTTGCTGTTTTCTGGTTTTTTTTGCGCAGAAAAGCGGCAGTCCCCGACTTTTCAGGCGGCACCTCTTTTTTAAGATGCAAATATATTTCTGTCAGTTTATGAAGGGTTGTCTCCGTATCGGGAGGATAAATCATTTCTCCGGACTTTCCTCCTGTTCCTGTTCCTGTTCCTGTTCCTGTTCCTGTTCCTGTTCCTTTGGAACGGCGGCGATGTCTATCAGAGTATCATCCTCAGCCAGGTTCATAAGCTTTACTCCCTGGGTTGCTCTTCCGGTGTTGTTTACAGACTCTGCGTCTATTCTTATTATTATGCCTTTTCTTGAAATAAGGATCATTTCATAGTCTTTGTCAACGCCTATCAGCGACATTACCGACCCGTTTTTTTCTGTGACTTTAAGATTGATTATCCCTTTGCCACCTCTGTTGGTTATTCTGTAATCTCCGATATGCGTCTTTTTACCGAACCCTTTTTCTGTGACCGTGAGAATGCTCATGTCTCTTTTAACAATAATCATGCTCATTACTCTGTCGCCTTTCCGGAGGTCGATTCCTTTTACTCCTCGCGTATTTCTGTTCAATTCCCGGAAAACGCTTTCGTTGAATCTTATGGCATAGCCGTCTTTTGTTCCAAGAACAACATCCAGAGAGCCGTCGGTAAGTTTGGCCTGTATAAGCCTGTCGCCTTCATCGAGTTTTATAGCGTTTATACCATTGTTGCGGACATTAGCAAAAGCTGAAAGATTGATTTTGTTGATAATGCCGTTCATGGTGGCCATTACAACAAAGTGTTTGTCGCTGAATTCCTTAATCGGAACATATACTGCGACTGTTTCGTCTTTTTTCAGCTGAAGTAGATTAATGATTGCTTTTCCTTTGGATGTCCGACCTCCCTGTGGAATCTGATGCACTTTTAGTTTATAGCAACATCCGAAATTCGTGAAAAACAGGATGTTGCTGTGAGCAGAAGCTACGAAAACATGCTCCATGAAGTCTTCTTCTCTTGTAGTGCTTCCCGTAATGCCGCGTCCTCCGCGCCCCTGTTTGCGGTATGTGTTTGCGGGTATCCTTTTTATATAGCCGTGATGGGAAATTGTCACAACCATTTCCTCGTCCGCGATCATATCCTCAATATTAAACTCACCTTCATTCTCTATAATCGCTGTTTTTCTGGGATCGGCGTATTTATTTTTTATTTCAAGGAGCTCTTCTTTAATTATCTCCATGCGCTTGTCTTTGTTATCCAGTACGAATTTAAGATAGTCAATGGTTTTTATAAGCTCTATATATTCATTCTCAATTTTGTCGCGCTCGAGTCCGGTAAGACGCTGAAGCCGCATCTCCAGAATGGCAACAGCCTGTTTCTCGCTCAGCTCGAAATTCTCAATCAATTTTGCTTTGGCTTCACCCGTGTCTTTTGAGTTTCTAATTACCTTGATAACTTCGTCTATATTATCGAGTGCAATTTTAAGACCTTCCAAAATATGGGCCCGTTCTTCGGCTTTACGCAGGTCGAACTCTGTCCGCTTTACCACTATTTCGTGTCTGTGTTCTACATAGTACTGAAGAATCTGTTTGAGGTTCAGGGTCTGGGGTTTGCCCTTAACAAGTGCGATCATTATTATGCCGAAGGTCTGCTGCATCTGTGTATATTTATAAAGCTGGTTCAGTATAACATCAGGATAGGCGTCCTTTTTAAGCTCAATTACCAACCGCATCCCGTCACGGTCGGATTCGTCTCTTATGTCCCGTATCTCCTGAATTTTTTTATCTTTAACCAGCCCCACTATTTTTTCTATGAGGTTTGTCTTATTAAGCTGATAGGGAATCTCCGTAACGATTATGCTTTGACGACCGTCTTTTCTGGTTTCAACAGCAGCGCGCGCCCTGACGGAAATCCTCCCTCTGCCGGTTCTATATGCCTCAAAAATACCTTTGCGTCCGTGTATTATGCCTCCGGTAGGGAAATCAGGGCCCTTAATATGAGTGATGAGCTCATCAGTTTCAATTTCCGGATTATCTATCATCGCCGTAACGGCGTCAACAGTTTCGCCGAGGTTATGAGGCGGAATATTTGTCGCCATACCCACCGCTATTCCGGTAGATCCGTTAACAAGCAGGTTAGGTATTGCGCTCGGCATTACAAGGGGTTCCTGTTGTGATCCGTCATAATTCGGGCCGAAATCACAGGTTTCTTTTTCAAGGTCCTTGACCATTTCGGAAGTTATCTTCTGCATTCTGGCTTCTGTGTAACGCATTGCCGCCGCCGAGTCGCCGTCTATACTGCCAAAGTTGCCCTGGCCGTCAACAAGCTGATAGCGCATCGAGAAATCCTGGGCCATCCTGACAAGTGTTGCGTAGATAGACGAGTCGCCGTGCGGATGGTATTTACCCATGACTTCACCGACAATAAAAGCAGATTTTTTAAAAGATCTGCCGTGTTGGAGGTTAAGCGTATGCATCCCGTATATGACGCGGCGGTGTATCGGTTTAAGGCCGTCACGCACATCCGGGAGGGCCCTGGATACTATGACGCTCATTGAATACGCCATGTAGGAGGACTTCATCTCGTCTTCGATGAAAACGGGTACGATTTTGCCGTCGTTAATCATGCTGTACTATTCCTTTCAGTTTGTCCGGAGCGGATTCAAATTGCTTCAGAGTATTGTAGTCTGTCGAATCCGTTGAATGAGGAGTTACGGTAATATAATTATCTTCAAGCAGTGAATCATCAGTAATGCTGCCGGGCGGGTTTTTCTTTTTACTGCCGAAGAGCCAGAAATATTCATTTCCGTTAGGGCCTATGCGTCTTTCATATTTTTCTTTAAACGGTGCTGTGGACTGTTTTGCGAACCTGATGCCTTTTTGTTTTTTTGGTGAGCAGGCTGGAAAATTGACGGTAATAAATGTTTTTTGTCCGTCAAAGTCGATTTCATTTTTCATGATCTTTTTAACAATCTTCACCGCGCTTTTTACTGCGGATTTAATATGTTTTTCGCCTCCGAACGCCATTGAAAAGGCGACGGAAGGTATTCCGAAGAAACAGCCTTCTCTCGCTGCGGCGACAGTTCCTGAATAGATTGAACTTACACCGCTGTTCTCTCCCCGGTTCAGGCCGGAAACAACGAGGAGGGGCCTCTTTTTCAGTAGCTTCGAAATAGTGAATTTAACACAGTCAGAAGGGGTGCCGTTTATAGCCGTGCAGGAAAGACCGTGAGCGCTTACGGTTTCTGTATAAGTTATCGGAGAAGAAATGGTAAAAGCCTGGCTCACGCCGCTTTGTTCATAAGCCGGAGCGGCCACAGACGTTCTGAAGTGTTCGGAAAGACCTTTGTAGAGAAGGTAGAGACCTTCCGCGTTTATACCGTCATCATTAGTAAGGAGTATCTCCGGTGATGTGCCTTTTGCTTTCATTCTGTTTGGGACTCCATGTTTTCTCCGGGTGAGAAAACAACCCGGTTTTTACCTTCATTTTTACCTTTGTAGAGCGCTTTGTCGGCTTTTTCTATCATTTCCGCTTTCTGTACTTCTCTGCTGCCGTGTGAAAAAGCCACTCCCATTGTCATGGTTATTTTTATCTGAATTCCGTCTTCGGAAGTGAATGGAAAAGATTCTATCCTTGAGCGGATTCTTTCCGCGACAAGTTTTACGCCTTCTGGTTCTGTTTCCGGAACGATGATCCCGAATTCTTCTCCTCCGTATCTGGCCAGTGTATCCATAGACCGTATAGAATCTTTCATTATACTGCTTACGGACCTCAGTACGCTGTCGCCGGTCAGATGTCCGTAGGTGTCGTTAACCTTTTTAAAATCGTCAATGTCGGCAATGACGAGAGCGAGTTTGCTTTTTGTATGATTATGCCGGTTGATTTCTTTTGACAGAATTTCCTGAAATGCCCTGTGGTTGTGTATGTTTGTCAGGCCGTCGGTGTCGGCCAGTCTTTTTGTTTTAAGATGAATGTATGCATTGTCGAGAATCGCCGAAACATGGTTCGATATTAAGCTCAGATACATCATAACCGTTTCGCCGGGAGCTTTTTCCTCCGGCAAGGAGAAAAAAATGATCCCGAGTATTCTTCCTATAACTATAAGCGGCACAGAAATCGTTGTTTCGAAAACAGGAGAAGGACAGCCGCCCGAGGAAGGGGAAAGCACGATTCTGGAAATTGTCAGAGGATCCGCGGCGGCGTCTTCATTGTAACGGTTCCAAATACCTGATGCCTTGTCGGCGGCATTATATAAGGTTTCCTCGCCGGCTTCAGAAGAGACCCCGTAGAGATATAGTTTCAGTTCCAGACCGTGGTCTGTAATAAGATAAGCGGTATCAGTTCCTGTCCTTGTGCAGAATTCACGCAGGACAAGTTTTACAAGTTCCTCGTATTCCAGGGTCTTTGTTAGTTCGGTAGAAAAATCATGAAGGTTTCTGAATATCACCGCGTGTTCTCTAAGCCCTGTATTCTCTTCGGGAATACTCTCGATAAGCTCCGCAGATTTGCGGTTGAACTCCCGCCTGGATGAGGCTTTCTCTACCTGGGTCAGAAAATCGGGAACCGAAACAGGCTTGAGGAGGTAAGACATTGCCCCTCTGTTTACCGCCTCTGACGCTGATTCAAGAGTGCCGTATCCGGTAATAATTATTACTTCGGTGTAGCGGTCGGCTTGCTTTGCCTTGTCGAGGATCTCCATGCCGGATACTCCCGGCATCTTCAGGTCTGTAATTATTATGTCGTATGTTTTACCTGTGCCCGAAAGTTCAGAAAGCGCTTCAGAAGGATTCGTGAATACCGATACATCATACGCGTCCTCTAAAAAACCCCTGAACATTTCGGCTATGCCGATTTCGTCTTCTACCAGAAGGATTTTCTGTCTGTTCAAGGTATTTCTCTCCTGAAAGCTGTGCCCGGGGGGTGTAGTTCCATTTACAAAATATAACTATTTTCTCCCCCCGGTTGTGCTATTTTATTTGCCGACTTAACAGGGATTTAAGTCTCTGTTCTTGCTTTTTTGATGATAATATTGGTATCTTAAGGAGCAATGAAGACAGCATTATGTAAAATTCTTCCCAATATCATAACTGTCCTTGGTCTCGGGATAGTTCTTTTAACCGGTTGCTCCGGAGTTTTTGATCCCGTTGTGGACTCGGGAGACGAATATGTCTCTGAAGTCGCCGGGTACGATTTCAACAAAACTTTCGCAACGCAACGGACCCTTTCTTTATCTTCGGATTCAGAAACCATACTGAACACATCATATTTCACAAGGCAGCGGCGTTTACTTAATTATTCGCAGTATCTCGGAGTAAGTAAAGATTTTGTTTCGACTCTTTATTTCTCATTTCAATACAGACCGGCGGAGGACAATCTAGATGAGAGGGCTGACTCTGTTAAGGTCATTCTGCAACGGGGACGTTCCTATGACGATACAGCCTCCGCGTCATCCAATTTTGTTACTCTCTCAGTGTATGATCCCTCTGAAGGTTCTTTTTCTGATTTATGTTCGCTCGATATTCCGAGGGCGACTTCGGCCTTCGGGCCTCAGGGCTTTTATACTGTTGATTCAGCGGCTCTTCCTGTCTTCAGGCTTGATTCCGCGGCCACCGCAAAAATAGACAGCATTCACGCCCGCTCAGGCAAGGACGAGTGCAGGCTGCTTTTCAGGGCACAACCCGATTCTTCCAGGTGCGATTTCATGATGTCTGTTACCGCTATGCGGATGGAAGTAAGCGGTTCAAGGATAGATTCTTCCATGGTTCTTGTTGATTCCGCGGGAACAGGAACATTAGTTTATGAGGTCATTAAAGACACGGCGTCATTCAGCTCTCTTAAATTTGCTGGCGGCTGGGAGTTTTTAATGAGGAACAACCCTCTTACCGCTTCCTCATCTTCTTCCCGGGTCTTCAGCAGTATTATCGACACCCTGCGGCAGGATGCCTACGAGGATTCGCTTTTCAGCCGCATGGAAGAAGATGAATATCCCTTTCTCGGTCTTCCTGTAAGCAAATATATATTCGAGGGGGCTTTTTCCGACTCTGCGTTCAATTCTCTTTTTTCGGATGGAATTCCGGATGCCGACAGCCTTTTTATAAGTAAGGCATCTGCTGTCTTTTATATAAATGCGGGCGGTATGTATCTTGACAGTTTGAGTGAGATTGTGTTAAAACATGATATCGGCAGCGAGATCTCAGACAGCTCTGTTTTTATGAATGATGTTACAATACTTACAAGCCCTTATAATACCCAAAGTTCATACTATGACGATTTTACCGCCAGGGCCGCCCCTTCTGCGGATTCTATTGTTATTTCCGATTTTTCTTTATTTATAAAAAGAAGAATCAATGACAGCTCCGAGAAATTCCGGATCCTCATGCCGGATTTTCCGAGTGTGCAATCCGCTCCGTCTTTGATTATGCTTTCCGATTCGGTAAAAATTAATATTGAAATAAAATACAGAAGTAATATATGAAGTTCATTAATGCATCATTGATCAAATTGGCACTGCTTACAGGTGCTTTGTCTAACGCGGTTTATTCCTACAGCCTGTTCCCGGTTTCGCGTGATAATGTTTACAGTCAGCCGGGAGTATTTCTGAATGCAAGGTCCAGAGCTATGGGCGGGGGTGCCGAAGCTTCGTCCGACTCGACGCGTTTATCTAAGACCAATCCCGCTTCTCTCGCGAACTTTAAGTACGGTTCCTTCGGATTGAAATATAATTCGGAAGCAGTGGACGCTACCGATGGAAACAGCTCCAATCTGATTTTCAGTCACAGGTTCTCAGACATTTCTTCTGCTTTTTCACTCAGAGAATACGGTTCTATCGGGTTTGGAATCCGGGAAATTGAGAATATTGATTATTTTTTTGCTGACAAAGCCGGTAATGTGGATGAAACATTTGCTTCGGGTAATACCTTCTCTCTGTTCGCTTCTTATGCCCGGTCTTTTTTTAACAGGCTTGATCTCGGAATAACGGCGCGGAATATTTTTACTAAATATGAGCGTGTTCTCCATGAAAAAGGTCTCGGCGGTTCTTACGGTCAGTATGATTCGCTGATTGTAAACCTTAAAACTACTTCGTGGGGGGCCGGAGTTATATACCGGTCGCAGATGGCTCCTTTAAATTTGGGAATAAGTTTTTACAAAGGTTATGAGGCGGGTACAGCCGCGGGAAGCGTGTACGCATATTCAACATCAATGCTTGAGGATATATCGTATGACCCCTCAGGGGAGCCTGCTGATACAGTTTACCGCGATGTCGGGTTTTATGCTTCAGAAATCTCTGAAGAAACAAGAAAAAATTTCGGAGGAACAGGTCTCGCCGACCGTCTTTATTTATCGATGCAGTCACTGCCGATCGGAGGAAAGTTCACGGCCGGTGCCACAGTGAGGATTGATTTTCTGGAAAAGATGGCCGGCTATTCAGGCAACGGTCTGCGAATAGGCGGAGGTGCGGAATATGTACCTTCAGTTAAAAGGAACTCTCACTATTTACTTCGAATGCCCTACAGGGCTGGTTTTTTCAGGCATAGCTGGGGATACAGGGACATTGTGGAGAACGGAGTCTCTGCCGGCATTGGTCTTGATACAAAAGGAAGGTTTGGTACCGCCGACTTATGTTTTGAATTCAGTAGACGCAGAGCCGCGGGAACCGACTACCTTGAGAATTGTTTTAGATTTATTGTTGAAATAAACAGTTTCGGGGTATGGGGTAAAAAAAGACGTCTCATGAGATAGCCGTATCCTAATAAGTTTTTCTGAATCAATTTAGTTCTATCAATATTTATTTTCCTCCTTTCATTTTTCATTGAATTATTAATTGGAAAATTGTATTATAGATACCGAATTGATTAAAAGCAGGGTATCGTTATATAAGGAGGAAGCTCAATGTCCGCCAAAAAGACTGAAAAGAAAAAAGCCGTAAAGAAAGCTCCGGCTAAAGAAAGCGCTCCCAAAAAGAGCGTAAAGAAAAAAGCTGTCAAAAAAACTTCGGCTGAAAAAAGCGCCCCGAAAAAGACAGTAAAGAAAAAAGCCGTCAAGAAAACTCCGGCTGAAAAAAGCGCTCCGAAAAAGACAGTAAAGAAAAAAGCCGTCAAGAAAACCCCGGCTAAAGAAAGCGCCCCCAAAAAGAGCGTAAAGAAAAAAGCCGTCAAGAAAACTCCGGCTAAAAAGAGCGCTCCGAAAAAGACAGTAAAGAAAAAAGCCGTCAAGAAAACCCCGGCTAAAGAAAGCGCCCCCAAAAAGAGCGTAAAGAAAAAAGCAGTCAAGAGATCGGTCGTTGAAGCTCCCTCGGAATTTGATACCGTTTTAAAAAAATATGAGATGCCTGCCGCAGAAGCTGAAAAGATCCGTGAACAGGAGAAGATGATTTTTCCTGAGCCGGAAATATCAATTCCGTCTAATTACGGAGTAGACAGAATGGTTCTGCTTCCGCGTGACCCGGAATGGGCTTTTGTTTATTGGGAGGTAACGGAAGGACTCATGGAGACAGTCAAGAATTCTGTAGGCGCGGATAAACTCGACAATGCGCGCAGGGTCCTTCGTATTTATGATATTAACGGTGTTGATTTCAATGGTAACAATGCGAATTCATTTTTTGACATAGAGGTAGCCCCTTTCGCGGGTTCCTGGTATTTGAAAATGCCTTCCCATGATTGTTCGTATATAGCGGAACTCGGGTTTCTTACCGACAACGGAATGTTTATAAAGCTTCTCAGGTCCAATCGGATAGAACTTCCTAGGGCGACATTCAGCGAAGATGCCGGTGAGGACGCTGAAGAATGGATGACTGTTAATTACGGAGAAATACTCCGTATGTCCGGAGGTGGAGAATCTCCAGGCTCGAGAAGGCAGGGGTCTGAATTCATAGGGGCCGTTCCCGGCCGTGAATTAAATCTCTCCAGCGGCAGTTTATACAGCGGTTCGCTCTCCAGCGGATCTCAGCAGGGCGGAGGGGACAGCGCTGATTTCTTTCTTAAAGTAGGAACGGAGCTAATAGTTTACGGCGCGACAAAACCGGACGCCTCTTTGACTTTTGAGGGAAGGCCGGTTAAGTTAAGAGAAGACGGGACTTTTTCTTTCCGCTTCGCTCTTCCCGATTCTTTCCGGGAAATGCCGGTAGAAGCTGTCTCGTCTGACGCGAAATTTACAAGAAAAATAACTCCTGTTGTGGAGAAAAAGACTGTTTACGGTTGATTGCCGCTAAAATTTTAATTAAAAGAGAAAATGAAAGGTGAGTTTATGACAAAAGGTTTTCTGGCAATGGTTCTTCATGCGCATCTGCCTTTTGTGCGTCATCCGGAGTATGATGATTTTCTTGAAGAAGACTGGCTTTATGAAGCGATTACAGAGACCTACATACCGCTTATAAATGTCTATGATTCTCTGTTAAATGACGGGATTGATTTCAGAATAACCATGTCCCTGACTCCTCCGCTTTGCGAAATGCTCACCGACAGTCTGCTGCAAGAAAGATATATAAAGCATATGAGGAAACTTATAGAGCTTGCTTATAAAGAAGTTGAAAGAACAAAATGGGAGCCTGAATACAACCGTACGGCTCATATGTATCTGGAGAAGTTTAAAAACTGCCTTTATGTATTTGAAGAAAAATATAACAGAAATCTTTTGTCTGCCTTCAGGAAGTTTCAGGAGCAGGGGAAGCTTCAGATTATTACATGCGGAGCAACCCACGGTTTTTTCCCTAATATGCAGGTTAATCAGAAAGCTGTTCGGGCCCAGGTCAGAATAGCCGCTTCAAATTACAGAAAACATTTCGGGCGCTCCCCGGCAGGCATTTGGCTTGGAGAGTGCGGTTATTACCCGGGTGCCGATGAGCACCTCGCCGAAAGCGGAATCAGGGCTTTTTTTACCGATTCACACGGGATTCTTTACGGTAAGCCCAGGCCGCGCTACGGCGTATTCGCGCCGGTTTACTGCAGAAGCGGAGTAGCGGCTTTCGGAAGGGACATCGAATCATCCAAATCGGTGTGGAGTTCTGAAGAGGGTTATCCAGGAGATTACAATTACAGGGAATTTTACAGGGACATAGGGTTTGACTTGGATTTTGATTATATAAAGCCATACATACACGAAAGTGGAATACGAATAAATACCGGAATAAAATATTACAGTATAACCGGTAAAGGAGAAAAAAACAAAAGACCTTATAATCATTTCACGGCTCGAGAGACCGCAGCATCTCATGCCGGGAATTTCCTTTTTAACCGCCAGAAACAGGTTGAATACCTTTCAGGGCTTATGGATCGGCCCCCTTTAATAGTGTCGCCCTATGATGCGGAGCTTTTCGGCCACTGGTGGTATGAGGGGCCCGAGTTTATAAACTTCCTGTTCAGAAAACTTTCATGTGACCAGGATGTGGTAAAACTTACGACTCCCGAAGAATATTTGTCTTTATTTCCAAATAATCAGATTGTAACGCCTTCCTTTTCCAGCTGGGGAAATAAGGGTTACTCGGAAGTCTGGC
>CAYNYI010000092.1:0-11254 GCA_964401455.1 uncultured Fibrobacterota bacterium | reverse complement strand
AGTACTAAGCTTTCAAGCAGCCGCCGAATTTACAGAAAGAAAGATACACTCTCAATTAAAATTATACAGACAATAAATGATCATCTCATTTTGCTTTGCCGGCAGTATATACAATTTTCTTTTAATCCATGCTTATTTATCTTGCCTTATAAGGATAATTATGGTATTATAACATTCAGACAGTATTCTTGACATACACTTTTGCCTATAATATCTTATTTATTATATCAGTCGGAACACAATGTGTGATAATTGCGGAAAACACATACTGAACAGAAAAGATTTAATAAGAATCGAAGAAAACAGCAAGCTGCGTTTCTGTAGCGAATGTTATTCCGCCTATGTTCATGGGAAAAACCGCTATAAAGCGGAGATGGCAGAAAAACTAACAGCTAAGATATAACCTATAACCCCGAAAAACATTATTGCAGTTCATTTTCACTTGCTTGATACCTTGAAAACAATTATTTTATCCCCCGATAAAATCGGGCCTTTAACTCAGTCGGTTAGAGTAGCGGACTCATAATCCGTTTGTCCGGGGTTCAAGTCCCTGAAGGCCCACCAACAGACCCCTGTTAACATAAAACTTTTTTAATTAAGAGCTGGTTAACGGGGGTCTGTTTTATTAATACGGAACCGGCTCCTGGCAGAACCTTTTGCGGCATCTTTAAAATTGCTTGATGAACCGCATTAATGAGACTGACATAAAGTACCTGTCATATATATGGAATATGAATCGTAATAATGAAAAAAGTATCTGAAGAAAAATTGAAAAATCTTTCCCTGAAATCCGGGGCGCTAATACAAAAGCTCTGCACGGGAATAGGGGAGCGCAGCGTTGGCGGCGCCGGCAATAAAAAAGCCGCGGAATATATAGAAAAAGAATTTCTGTCCTCCGGGTGGGAGACCCTGTCTCAGGAATTCAATGCCTTCGACTGGAAAAATGAGGGTGCTGTCCTGAAAACGGGAAAAGAAGAATTCGAAGTTTTTTCTTCCCCGTATTCAAAAGGATGCTCGGCGGAAGGAAAAATCAGGGAAATCCGCAAACTGTCCGAACTCGAAAATTCTGATTCAGCCGGAAAAATACTTCTGCTCAGGGGTGAAATCGCCGCCGAACAGCTGATGCCGAAAAGCTTCGTCTTCTATAATCCTGAAAAACACCGCAGAACTATTGCCGCTTTAGAAAAATCCGGCGCGGCGGCCCTTATATGCGCCACTTCAAGAAACTCAGGACTTGCCGGAGGAGTCTATCCGTTTCCCCTTATAGAAGACGGCGATTTCGAAATACCGTCAGTTTATATGACAGAAGAAGAAAGTGACCGCATTCTTAATCACATAGACAGCAGCTTCTCGCTTTTATCAAAAGCAGAGAGGATCCCTTCCTCCGGAAGAAACATAATCGCCAAAAAAGGCGGAGGAGAAGGAATTATCGCCGTAACCGCGCATCTGGACACAAAAAACGGGACACCGGGAGCTATTGATAACGCCACGGGGGTCGCGGTCCTTATCCTTCTTTCCGGACTTTTAAGAGACTATAAAGGCAGGCCGGCAATAGAACTGACCGCGTTTAACGGAGAAGACTATTATTCCGTACCAGGACAGATGAAATATATCGCCGAAAAAAAAGGTGATTTCAGTGATATAATTCTCAATATAAATATAGACGGTGCCGGATATAATGAAGGCTCCTCCCAACTTTCCGAATACGGGCTTGATGAAAAAATATCAGCCGCGGTAAGCGGAGTCTGCGGTTTGTATCCCGGAGTGGGAAAAGGTGAACAGTGGCCGCAGGGAGACCACAGTATCTTCGTTCAGAACGGAGTGCCGGCCATTGCCGCGTCTTCCGGATGGTTTATCGAGAACATGGAATCGCAGGAAATTACCCATACCCCGAAGGACAATCCGGAAATTGTAGATCATTTAAAAACAGCGGAGCTTGCCGCCGCGATTTCAGAAATTATAAAAGAAATTACAGAGTGATATTATGCCAGGGAGAATTGTAATAACACTCGTTGTCTTGACGGCAATTATTTCCGGGATTGCCGCGTTCAGCGGAGTTCTGTCTGAAGAGGGGTCCGGATCATACATATATAAATCGATACGCGGACAGGAAGTCGAGATATACGGCAGGGGTTTGTATCGTCATATGTCCTCCGATGTAGCTGTGCAGGGTATCGCCCAGGACTGGGTCACGCTGCTCCTGGGAATACCGGCCATGCTGATTTCTCTAATATACAGTCTGAAAGGAAGTCTGCGGGGCAGAACAGTGCTCTCAGGCATTCTGTTTTATTTCTTTGTCACCTACCTTTTTTATACCGCTATGGGAATGTATAACATAATGTTCCCGGCCTACATATCGCTTATGGGCCTGTCCTTTTTCGCCTTTACAATAACTCTGATGTCCGGAAATCCTGAACTTCGGGCAAAGCGGCTTTCGAGGGCCGGGCGCCGGGTAAAAGCCGGAGGGTTTTTTTTAATTATAAACAGCTGTCTTATTTTCCTGCTGTGGCTGCAGGTTATCTTGCCCCCGCTTTTTGATGGAACGATATATCCGGAACAGCTCCATCATTACACTACATTAATAGTACAGGGCTTTGATCTTGGGCTTTTGCTGCCTATGGGTATTGTCTCGGGAGTTATGGCGGTCAGAGGAAAAAAATACGGTTTTCTTTTTACGCCCGTCTATCTTGTTTTTTTGACTCTTTTAATGGCGGCATTAACCTCTAAAGTCATATTTATGGCACGGACCGGTCAGAATGTAATTCCGGTGATATTTATCATGCCTTCGCTTTGCCTGACTGCGGCTTTCTTTTCTTTCAGAATTATATCCTGTTTAAAGGAAAACCCCGGTCAGACTATAGATTCAAGAAACTCCGAATAAGTTTCTATCTGCCGGAGCTTTCTCCTTGCGTCGTCGCAGACCTTGGCGCCAAGCATTCCCGTTGACTCCGCGAGAAAACAGATATATGTTACGACTCCTTTACTGTAGAGGAGCTTTGCTTCTTCACTTATGGTGTAAAAGCGTTTTCTCTGCATATATCCCGCCGGGGAATGATCTCCGAGCCCGCCACCTTCAACAGCCATGACAAAAAGAAAATTATACTCAAACCAGTGCATATGGTCAGGCGAGGGTGAGAGAGAATCAAGAGCGGAAGAAAGATTTGCCGGAGAGTCGAAGATACCTTCTGAGTCAAGGTTTTCAAGCTTGAAAGATTCGCTGATAAAATGTCTTGAGAATTTTTTTCTTGTTTCATCTTCGGAAAAAGCACCTTCCAGTGCGAGTTTCTTGGTAAAGTCGTACCACTCTTTCCAAAGTTTTCCGTCCTCCGGATCAGAGGATTTTGAAAGAGCCACACCCATTTCATAAGTATAGCGCCCGGAGGTTTTTATCTCAAGTCCCCCGTCGGTTTGTTCTCCACATACAGAATAATTTTTGGCCGATTTTCCGCTTCCGCTGTGAAACCCTATGCTGACCCCGAATTTTGACGCAGTCTCACAAAGAGGTGCCAGTTTTTCGGCCAGCTCCGTGTTGTCCGGGTATGGAGTGTTTTTCTGGAAACCGATATTAGGAGCGGTATAGTCTATTTCTATACCCAGAGCCTCCGAAGCAGCGAGGCATACGGCCATAACCGAAGGAGTAGTTTCCCCGGGTAGCTCGTCTATCGAGAGCTCTATATAGAACTTTTTACCTTTTTCAGCGGTGAACTTTTCGTTTCTAATATTAACATATTTATCATAGCGCTTTCTAAATTTCTTCATGGACGGCATTAGATACGCAAAAAGAACAAGAAGGTCGTCCTCTTTCATTTCAATTTTGAATTCTTCGAGTTTACTTCTGACAGAATCAAGAATTTTCCGATCTGAATCGGTCATCTTTTTTATTAACAAAGACGCTGCCTCGGCGTTTTCTGGCATATCCGTAATAGAAAGTTCCGGACTCAGGTCGAAGGTTATATAGCTGGCAAACAGAGAGCCGCTGACCAGTTCGTCTTCTATAGTGTCATAGCGTCCGCCTACCGGCTGATGGTCCGCGTTGAACCCGTGCGGTAACTTCTTTTTATGAAAACCGTATTTCAGGAACTGTAGTATTGAAGCATGAGTCATTCCCTGTACAGACTGGCCCTGATGGCCTTCAGGAACCGCAGCCCCGATAAAAGGGAAAGGCACATCCGTGAGTCTGCCCTCAAGCATCGCCTCTGTGTCATATACAAGTTCTCTCGGTATCGAGTTCTGATTGGCGGTAAGAGAAAAAGACAGCGCCGACATTGCCCACGCAACCGCAGGATAATGAAGTGTTGTAAAGCGCGCGCCTATGCCGAGGCTTCTTTTGTCAAGCGGTGGCACCGCTGCCGGGAAAACGGTGGATTCCGGATCGTTCTTTTGGAGAATGTTTTTCAGTTTTATAAGATTCTCAAAAGTGCAGGGCCAGGAATAGGCACCCGGTTTAATATTTCTGAAATCATCCATTACGGAGAAAGGTGAATTAGATTCGTTGTCACCGGTCAGAAGGAAAATATGATCGCCCGTTTCAAGGTCTTCGCAGAGTACGGCTTTCGATTCCCCGACTGCCAGCTCAGATTTGTCATATATAATAAAATTTTTCTGAACTTCATTTTCCTTAAGTTTTTTAAGGCAATTCTCATAGTTGAGAGTGAAGTCCGGAGAAACAGCCGGGTTGTCCTTTAGAAATATTCTGTTTTTCA
Organism: uncultured Fibrobacterota bacterium; assembly: GCA_964401455.1. Taxonomy (GTDB): domain Bacteria; phylum Fibrobacterota; class OXYB2-FULL-49-7; order CAYNYI01; family CAYNYI01; genus CAYNYI01. Next base: position 6,551 of record CAYNYI010000092.1, on the reverse strand, counting down.
GGAGAAATTCGTTTATCGCTTTCATTTTCGGCCTTTCACGAATAATTTTGTTTTCCGTACCAAGAAATAAAAAATTAACACCCCCGATGTCAGTAGAAAAAAATATATCCCCCAGAACAGGCCCTCATTGAAATTCGTAATTAAAAGAGACTGGACCCTGCTCTCAAAGACCGCGTTTTTTCGCGATGCGCCCTTTTTCTTAATTGAGGCTTTCAATGAGTCCGGCCATACAGCTTCTTCTTTAATCAGGTATGAACCGTAATATTTATCCATCAGCATTGATTCCCTGTGACACGCGAACCAGCGGCCTTCCTTTAGATTGTCATTTCTCACAAACAGGTGGCGCCCGCCTTCATTGTTATATCTTCTGAGGGTTTCGCGGCTTAGCTGAGCCGGTGCGATTATAACAAGACTGTCGGTTTTAAGGAGATCTTCCTTTGTGAAAAAGGAATAGATTCTTCCTATTTTGCTGTCCGTGAAAGCATGTCCGAAATTATGGACTTTTTTAATAAAAAGAGCGTTCAAAGAAAGAAGAACAATAAGGGCCGCAGTAAAAGCGGCATATTCCTTTCTGCCGGGCTTATTGGCCGTACGTAAAAAACCACTGAAGAATATCATAATTACAAGAGCGAGGACGCAGGCGTAAACGTTAATCATTACATCCCTGAACTCGCCGACTCTGTTTATAAGAAGGTGCTGTACGAATTCGTCTCCAAGCCCCGCCGCCCAGCAAAGGGCTGCCGCCCATAACGGGACTATCGCGCTGCCGGTATATTTCCTGACGCCCTGCCACGCGAAAACAGCTAGCGCCCCGTATTCAATAAAATGCACTCTTTCAACCGGGTGTCTTATATGCATAAACGAGTAAATATACAGGAACCCTGTTCCAAGAATAAATAAAGCACTCAAAGGGCTTACCGAATGTCTTTGCCTCCACATGGAATAGAATCCGTAAAAAACTGCCACGGCGGCTATTATGTATGCCAGGTCATATACTTCTTTCCCGAGCCTGTGTTTTAAGTGCGGCATATGGTATGACGGCGCTTTTTCAGGTTCAATTATATATTTGTAGTCCTCCCCGTATTTTTCTTTTAATTTCGCGGCTGCTTCTTCTGAGGATAGGGCTTTTCGGCGTATTGTGCTCATTCTGAGTTCAGCCCATGAATTGCTTATTTTCTTTCTGAGAGAGGGGACTGCCCCGGCTGTGAGGAGTATTATTATGATCGTAATGAAAAAAGGCAGCCAGGGTCTTAAATAATCCTTTAATATTCTCATGGAGTAAAAAATAGCAAAATTTACTCCCGGAAAATTAGTTTTTCTTTCAGGGTATTCAATATGCCGTCTTTTTTTACGGCTTCGGCCGGAAGGGCGCTGATAAAACGGGAGGTTTTAAATTTTACCGGAGCGTTTCTTATTGTTCTGTATCTGCAGCTTGAAAGATATAAGATAAAACGCGCGCGGGTTATTCCTACATAGAAAAGTCTTCTTTCCTCTTCTATATTCGCCGCGCCGAAAGGGCATATCCCTTCTTCCAGGCCTGTAAAAAAAACAACAGGATATTGAAGACCTTTTGATGCGTGAAGAGTGCTCAATATTATTGTCTCATATAGCTTTTTTAATTGAGGTTCAGCGAGGGAGGACCTTGTTCTTTCTCTGAAAATTTCTCCGGTGCTGTTATTTCTGTACAGGACCGCGAATGAACCGGGGGGAAGGCCGTCCTGCCTGTGGATCTTTTCTATTTCTGAAAGTATAAAAGCGTGTTCATCATTGCAGTTCTTGAAAAATTTAATCCGTACTTTTCGGTTTTCAAGAAAAAGAGGCTCTTTTGTTACGTGGTTTACCCGGAGTGCCTTGCGGAGTTCTTTGGGTTTATTTTTAAATACGCTGTTTGCGGCCGCCAAAATATTGCCGGAACTGCGGTAATTTGTCTCTAGTTTTATTATTTCGGCGTCAGGATAATCTTTACGAAAATTCAATATGTTTTTTATATCCGCTCCTCTGAAAGAATAAATTGACTGGTCATCGTCTCCCACCGCGAAAACATTGGGGCTTTTTCCGGCCAGCAGTCTGCTGAACCTGTATTGGATATCATTTGTGTCTTGGTATTCATCAATTAGAAGGTAGCGGAACCTTTTTCGGCAGTCCTCCAGAATATTCTCATTTTCCAGAAACATACGCACTGTCTCTTCAATAATATCCGAAAAGTCATACGCATTGCATTTCAGTTTGAAGCCGTAATAAACAGAATTTAATTTATGCGCATAATCGAGGCATTCATCGTTTAAAATATCTGATTTACCGTTACGGATAAGATCAATTGCCCTTTGGGCTGACCTTATATCCGGGATTCCCGGATATTCAGGCAGGAAATCCATAGCTTTTTTCAATATTGAATTTAGCTCCCTGCCTGAGGCTACCCTTACTTTTTTGTTTTCACGCAAAATTGAAAGGCATACGGAGTGGAAAGTTCCCGCTGTAACGCGGCTATCAGGATTTCCCGGAATCCGGTTTATGAATTCACCGGTCCTGTCTTTCAATTCCTCCGCGGCTTTTCTTGTAAAAGTCAGGGCGAGTATGCTCGAAGGAGATATACCTTTTGATATAAGGTACGCGATCCTCCTTACCGTTACAGCTGTCTTTCCGGATCCCGCTCCCGCAAGAATTAGAAGGGGGCCGTTTTTCCCGTGATTATGAATTACGGCTGTTTTCTGTTCAGTGTTAAGACCTTCAAGAATTTTATCAGATTCAGTCATTAAACTTGTAATGTAGAAAGTATAAAAGTATATTAAGGAAAATATAGAAAATGACGGCAGGCGTGTCAAATGATTTTAAGAAAAACAATTTATTCTATTATTCTTCTTTTGGATCCTCCCGGAAAAACAGGAAGGTTTATGATTAAAATTCCCGCCGGATTTAAACAGGGGCGGCGGCATCTTATGAATGAGCTTTTCATGATGAGAGAATTAAAAAAACGAGGACATGAATACGGTTATATAGCAGGGTGGGGTTTATCAATTTTCCCTATTATTATCCGAAGATTTTTGGAAGGAGAGGATTTATTTTCTCTGATATCCAGAGACGGGGCTTTTGGTATAGCGAAGGCTCTTAAAGTAACAGTTTCGTTGTGTGAAGTCTCGCATAAACTGCATTCATGCCGTGATACCCCGGTACATGGAGACATTAAACCCTCAAATATTATACTCTCATCTTCAGGGCAAACGCGGCTGACCGATTTCGGCGGTGCGTTTTTTAAGAACGGAACTTTTCCTGGTTTTTATAAGAAATGTTTTTCTCCCGGATATACTGCGCCGGAGATTTTTGGAATAGAAAGGCCGGGACCCGCCGCAGATATTTTTTCTATAGGCGCTCTTTTATTTTTTTTATTAACGGCTGAAAAACCCTTTAGTGAAACCGAGCCTTTTTTACACAAAAATGAAATCATAAGGAGGGAATTTGAAAATAAGGAGTCATTTCGCCGCCTTAATCCTTTTATTAAAGATTTAATAAGCAGATGTTTGTCCTTTTTCCCCGGCAAAAGGCCGTCTTCTGCCGAATCTTTAAGAGAGGAAATCCTTTGCGCCTGAGAAAAACAGCATATCTGTTCTTTTTCGTTCTTTTTCTTTTTGCAGGATTCTACGCCGGAAAAGACGCCTTTTTACTTCTTTTTAATGCTTTTTGCGTATTTACGGATTTTAAATACAAAAAAATTTTTAACTGTTTGACATTTCCCGCTTCGGCTGCGGGGCTTATTCTCGGAACTATAAACGGCGGCAGCGCCGGGTTTGTCCTAAATTTTACCGGCGCGCTTGCCGGCGGAGCCGCCCTGCTTCCTTTCTATCTTACCGGCGGAATGGGCGCAGGAGATGTAAAGCTTTGTTTCGCGATAGGAGCTGCGGCGGGTATCAGTGAATTGCCGGAACTTCTCGGTGCCGGCGCGCTTGCGGGGGGCATTGCCGCTTTTACGGTGCTCCTTGTAAAAGGGAGACTTCTTTTTTGTCTCAAACGGGGTCTTAATTTTGTTTTCGCGCTTATTATGCCCGGGTTTAAACCTGTTTGCCCTTCGGGGCCGGATGATATTTTATTGCCCTATGGAGGAATTATTTGTCTTGGCTGTATCACAGAAATCCTGATTTAAATTTTGATGAAAAAGCCCAGGCCCTTGTGGAGTCAGCTGTTGTAATGCCGGCTCTTTTTATGGTTTTTCTTTTCTGCGTTCAGTTCGGATTAATAGCTGCCGCCGATATAACTGCGGGAGTCGCGGCTTACTATGCTTGCCGGGAAGGAAATTGTAAAAACTGGAATATGGAATCAATAGAAAAAAAGGCCGCGTCGGTTCTTGCCGTTTATGAATACGGCACCAAGAAGACAGGAGGCGGGTATCGTCTTTATCAGGTAAACCGGGCAAGGAAGAAAGCGGGAGAGGAAATATTTTCGGTGAAAAAAATAACCGGATCCGGAGGATTAAAGGGAGTCAGTCTGACATACTCTTGCCCTCTTCATATACCTTTTGTGAATAGTATAATCGCGGGTTTTTTAGAGACGGCCAAAACAGACTTATTGCGTGGCGGGGGATTTTCGGCAGTGCCGCGGATTAAACTGCAAAAACGTTTCCTCATGTCAAAATGGGAGAGTGAATGAAGAAATTTTCAAAAAATGAAAGCGGGCAGGCTCTGGTTCCAGGTATGCTTCTTCTCGCTGTTTTAATGTACCTTTTTACGGGTTTGTATAATTTTTCCGTAATGTGCGCCTGCCGTGTCCGTCTTCAGCAGACTGCGGACGCCGCGGCTTATTCGACCGCCTTATGGCAGGCGAGAGGATATAATTTTGTTGCTTATACAATGAGGGCGGCGATAGCGAATTATAATTGCACTTCTTTTATAACAGGCTTATATACGCAGGCAAGACTTTGGTCAAATATGTCTAAAATCATAAACATTCTTACAGTCGGAAGCGCTACGGGAGTTTGCGTGGCCCTTGAGGCTTATAAAAACGGTCTGAAATTTCTCGTAAAAGACAGCGGTATTCGAGAGAATGTGTCGATGATGTCGGTCAGAATTCTTGCTGAGTCCGGGAGGACTTTTCTTAGAACTGTAAGCCTGATGCTCACAGAAAGAGGACCGGCAAAAGAGATAGTCCAAAAAATGATGCCCGACGCAGAAGTGATGTCTGCTGCCGGAATGGGAGGGTCTTATGCGGCGCAGAGTGTGAATTCCTATGTCAGGTTCAGGTATCAGGCCGACTTTACCGAATTATACCGGGTTTATGAAGAAACACTTGACGACTTTTCCAAGGGGTCTTTGTTTCCGAGGAAAATTAAAATTGGGGTTACCGGACTGGAACTTGGAATCAAAGGTTTTTACAAATCTCCTTATATCAGTAAAAGAATGTTTCTTTATTCGAAGGACGGGGCATACGGCAAAATTGCAGGTAAAAAGAAAAGTTTCGGCTGTAAAGATGTTTTCGGGCTTAGAGAAGCCGCTTTTTCGCAGCTTAAATATGTTCAGCCGCCGCGAAATCCAAGGTCATATCCTTTTACTGTTATAGGGCTTGTTTTAAAGAGAGATAAAATCCCTTATATTGATCTTCCCGGCATGAAGCTCGTTTTTCCGAGGCTTGAGGCCAAAGCAAAAGCAGAAGCTTTTTTTGATACCGATAAAAAAAGAGCAGACAAAAAACCGGTTTTTGACTTCTGGAGACCATACTGGAAAGTGAGGCTTGTGGAATGATAAACTCCGAGAAAGCCAGTGCCTGTTGCGAAGCGGTCGTTGTTTTATGGATTATTATATGCATTTGTTTTTATATAGAAAAAACAGCTTTTATTTTCGGGGAATTTCTTGATATCAGAAGCGCCTGCGGAAACGCGGCGAAAGACCTGTCCGGCGAGGGCGATTTTAAACAGGAATTTCCCGCTGAGGCGGAATACAGAGTGCATACCGCTTTTGATGATGTTTCCGGAAAAACACCGATGAGGCTCCTGAGGCCGATATACGGTGATCCGCTCGGTGCGGAATCCGGGTCCGGGCCTTTCGGCAGTTTAATTAAAGACCTCGGACTCGGGGATGCCGCTGCGCTCGGCCTTCGCCTGGATCACCGCAGTCTGCGGATTGCCGATGTGTCTTTAAAAAGAAAATTGACCTTGCCCGGCGGTTCTTATGAAACCGTTCTTTCAGAGAAATTCGCCTGCATGACTGATACCTGGTCATGTAGAACTCCTGATAAAATCAGAAAAAGTATGAAAGGACTTGTGCCCGGTTTCGGCATGCTTGACCCTTTATTCAGTACGGCTGAAAAATTTTATAATTTTATCGGTAAAATCGCGGGGAAGAAATTTAAGGTTAATCCGGTAAGGGTTAATATGGACGTACCTTAGAGTTACATCTTTTTTCTGTATTTTCTGTACTCTATACCGTAGTTACTTATTTTATACTGCAGAATTCTCTTTGTGGTTTTGAGGGCCGCCGCAGCCTTGGTCTGATTGCCGTAGGTATCTTTAAGAGACTCGACTATAAGCTCTTTCTCATAGGTCTCTACTTTTTCGGAAAGGCTTTCTC
>CAYNYI010000091.1:0-11314 GCA_964401455.1 uncultured Fibrobacterota bacterium | reverse complement strand
CGCCGCTGTTGTTTTGCCGACCCCCCGGGTTTCTGAAAATAAAAAAGCATGGTGTATTTTTCCGGATGCGATTGAATTAGCAACCGCCTTTACGATTTGCTCCTGCCCTATCAGTTCGCTGAAGCGCAGTGGTCGGTATTTTCTGGCAAAAACGAGATAAGCCATAGATAAATCAACGGTTTAGAGAAAATAAAGGCCGGATTTATCCGTGTCACACAAGAGTCACCGCTACCGTTGCTACCTTCCGGTCCTGGCGGATTTCACGGGCTCCTGTTGCACGGGACCCGGCCATATTGTAAAATGCCGAAGACAGGATTTGAACCTGCACAGGATTGCTCCCACTAGAACCTGAATCTAGCGTGTCTGCCAATTCCACCACTTCGGCATGTATTTCAAAAGTCCGATTGAAATATAAACCTGTTTAGTAATACATGTCAAGAAATAACAAAACGGTTGACTATTGATAATGATTAATTTTAACTTATTATTAATAAGAGGATTGATACTGTTATATGATCTCAGGAAAATTATGAGGATTTGCATCAATAAACCCTGAAACATCTGCTTTTGATTAAGAAAACCCGCTGCGCGGACATTTTATTCGTGTATTTATACTGAATATTTTGAAGCGTGGAAGTGCTTTTCCTGATTTCCGGGGTTCCTGTGTCCCTGACCCTGACAGTATAATCCCCTATCTGTTTACTTAAAAGCGAAACGGGCGGGGATATATATGAGAAGAACAAACCGGATAGACCTCCATGTTCATTCCAATGCGTCGGACGGCGCTTTCTCAGTTGAAAAAATATTAGAACTCTCAGCGGAAAAAAGACTTAAAGCCATATCGATAACCGACCATGACTGTATTGATTCTGTAGCCCGGGCAGTCCAGCTCGGAAGCCTGATTAATCTCGAGGTCATTCCCGGTCTTGAGCTCTCCTGTATCCATAAAAAAACCGATATACACATACTCGGCTACTTTGTGGACATAGAAAACAAGGCCCTCCTCGGAAAACTGGGCAGCCTCAGAAAAACAAGATATACGAGAGCGGAAAAAATAGTCGAAAACCTTAATAAAATGAACATCGACCTCAGATTTGAAACGGTTCTTGAAATTGCCGCCGGCGCCTCCATAGGAAGACCCCATATAGCGCTCGCCATGATAAAAGAAGAGCTTGTTTACTCTATAAAAGACGCTTTTGACAACTATATCGGATATGAAAGCCCCGCCTATGTGGAAAAAGAGCCGCTTTCCCCTTCCGAAGCGTGCCGTCTTATACACGAAAGCGGCGGTATAGCTATTCTTGCCCATCCCATAACAGTTGACAAGGATAATATGATTGATGAGCTTCTTGAATGCGGTGTTGACGGTCTCGAAGTTTTTTTTCCGGAGCAGAACCGCATGCATTCCCGAAAATATTATAACATTTGCCGGACAAAAGGCCTTCCCTTTACCGGCGGATCGGATTTTCATGATGAAAGGTTCGGCAACACCTCCCTTGGGTCGCTGAACATAAATTACAGCATTATCGAAAACCTTAAAGAGTACCTTAAAAAAAGAGGCGTTTATGCGGCAAAATAATATTTTTCCGGTAATTATGGCAGGCGGTATAGGTGAACGTTTCTGGCCGATGAGCAGGCCTTCTTCACCAAAGCAGCTTCTGAAACTTTTTGGTCACCGGTCCATGCTGGCAAGCACTCTTTCCCGGGTTTCCGGCCTGTCGCCCCGTAAAAACACCGTTATAGTAACAGGGAAACGCCTTGTTAAATCAATCAGAAAAGAAGTCGGCCGCGGTCCTGTTATCATTTCCGAGAAAGTCGGCAAAAACACTGCGCCGGCCGTTGCGGCAGCCGCAGCGTTTATCCACGGCAAAAATCCGGACGGAATAATGGCTGTTCTTCCGGCAGATCACCTCATAAATGACAGAAAAAGCTTTAAAAAGGCGGTAAGCACAGCTGTAAAACTCGCGAAAGAGGAAAGAAAGCTCGTAACTTTCGGCATAAAACCTCTTCGCCCCGACACCGGTTACGGCTATATTCAAAAAGGCGGCAGAATTACAAAGGATGAAATCCCCGCGTTTTCGGTAAAAAGCTTCAGAGAGAAGCCGGATTCGGCTACAGCGGTTAAATATTTTAAAAGCAAATCCTATCTATGGAACAGTGGAATGTTCGTCTGGTCCGCAAAGATGATACTGGACTCATTCAAAAAATACATGCCTTCACTCTATAAAAAAACCGTAAAACTGGAAAAATCACTCACCGGAACCAAAAAAGACTCCTCATTATACGATAAATTTTATGAGTCCGCCCGTAAAGAATCCATAGACTACGGCGTAATGGAAAGGTCCACGGATACCGCCGTAATCGAAGCTCCCTTCGACTGGGACGATGCGGGATCATGGGAAAGTCTGGACAGACATTTTGCTTCGGACAACAAGGATAATATAATAAGAGGCAAAGCCGAAGTGTTCGACTCGGAAAATGCCACGGTACTCAATTCAACAGGTGATCTTCTTGTTGTATCAGGAGCCGAAAATTTCACGGTGGTAAAAACAGGAGACGCGGTTCTGATTATTTCCAAAGACAGGATAAATGATATAAGAAGCATCGTGGACAGCCTTAAAAAGCAGCGGAAATACTCGAAATATTTCAACAAATAGGCTTTTTATCTCTTTTTTTTTGTACTTCTTTTTAAGACAGCCATCGCCGTCAGACCGGTTATTGTGCCAGACACCGAAGCAAACAGAGCGAATACAGGCACCATCAATGCCGGATCTCCCGTACTTACTATAAGCAGGTTTATAAGCAAAAGCTGGGCTCCGCTGTTAACAGCAGCACCGGCAATGCTTATTCCAAGGACAGAAAAAAGCCCTGTTTTCTTTAAAACCGACATCACAAGAGCCGAGGCCGAGGCGCCGCCCGCCGACAGCATTATAAGAGGGGTAAAGACAGTCCCGCTCAAAATCCCGAATGTAAGTACCCGGGCAAAGGTATATATAAAAAGAGTACGTAAGTTCGATTTATACAGCACCACGAGCGTAACAATATGAGAAAGCCCGTATTTCATAAACGGAACCGGCTTTGGTATGGCGGAATCTATGTATTGCAGAATTACCGCAGCAGCGCAGAATGCCGCGATTTCAATTTCAGATTGTGTTTCTTTCCGCGTAGACAAAAATGCGGTCCCCTTTCCCGATACAGCTGAATAATTTGGCAATCCGATACGAAAAACCGTTTTTGGCCCTCGCGGCAAAAGAACCGGGTACTCCGGGTTTGTTTCGGTTATTTTCGGTCATTACCCTGAACCTGAGATTACGGGCCCAGCTGTTTTGCCCGTATTCGGGGTTTTCGATATTTGAATTATGAAAATCCGAATATATCCCGGAACGCCCGTAAGTATATATTTCATTCACTCTGAAGCCGTTTTCGACCAGAATTTTCTGAATTGTAGCCGGAGAAAAATATAAAAGATGCTCGGAGGGAACATAATAATACCATTTTCTTCCGAAAATCCGGCGATAAATACTGTCATAGTTGGGAGTAGATAAAAAAACTGCCCCGCCTTCTTTTAAAAGTCTGCCGCATTTTTTAATAAAAGATACAGGGTTTGAAATATGCTCAATAAAATCCCAGGCTGTAATACAGTCGAATTTCCGGGTTTCCGGTATTTCCGAGAAATCCAGGTTGTGAATATCAGCGTTTATGCGTTTACCAAGATACAAAAACTGATCAGTAGATAATTCGCATCCGGATACTTTGCGAAATTTTTCTTCCGCCTCTTCCAGAAAAGTCCCCCAGCCGAATCCCATATCGAATAAAAAACTTTTTGAAGGTTCCATTCCTCTTTTCTGCAGAATTTCACATACTCCCGCAAGAAGCCCTTCTGCAGCTTCTTTCAATGAGACAGTTTCAGGCCCGGAAGGAGAGTTTCCTCCTGAGTATAAAAGCCTGCGGTATTCTTTTTTCAGAACCGGGTCAGCGCGGGCCGTCCGGCATTCTCTGCACTCAAGAATACCCGCGCATCCAAGATTCTCGGTTCCAGAAGCGGTACCGCTGCCGCATACCGGGCATTCTTTAACTGATTTCGTAAACTCTGTTAAAGGAAGTTTTCCGATTTTGTCGATAATATCTGTATTCATAAATCATCAGCTTTTTTCAAGTAATTCAAGGGCTGTTTTTGAAACCTCATCAACGGTTATTGATAGCATGCACTGCCCTCGGCATTCTTGTTTTTTTTCAGAGTAGTGGCAAGGCGCGCATTCGGCCCCCTTATAAATAATTCTGCATCTTTCTGAATGCGGAGCGCTTCTTTTAGGGTCTGCTGAGCCGAATAAAACAATAACGTTGGCGCCGGACGCCGCTGCCAGATGCGCTGGACCGGAATCGTTTCCGATAAAAAGTGAACACCTGCTTATTTTTTGAAAGACTTCATCCAGAGAAAGACCTTTAAAAATTTTCCTGCCGTTTAATTTGTTTTCAAGCGATTCATCATCAGGGCCTAGTAGAAAAACCGTAGAATATCCTTTTTCTTCAAGCTTTTCAGCGGCTTGTATAAAGCGTTGAAAAGGCCATAAACGTTCCTCGGCTCCCCTGCCCACACCGGGATGTATTATTACTGTCTTTTCGCCGGAATAATATCCACCGTCTTTAAACCCGATATGAAAAGGCTCAACGTCTGAAATATCGGACTGCTTATTACCTGCGGAATGGGGATATAATAAGTTTAAAAGATCTAAATTCTGAAGAACATCATGCCTTTTTTTATTTACGGGCAAAACTCTGCTGTAGCATTTTTTTTGCGGTTTTTCTTCTTCATATCGAAAGCCGGCCGAGTAAGAAGAAGAAATAAAAGAAATCAATTCAACGGAAGGACGGAAAACAGAAATCACATTCGAAAGAGCGGATCTTTTTTTTCTGCCAATAAACAATTTCAGCAGCATTCCCCATTTAGTTTTCACAGATATTTCTGCAGAAATTTCCCCGTAGATAAAACGCGCGGCATTCAGGTTCTTTTTCGATACAGAAACATAAATTTTAGATGAGCCGGACGCCGCCTCGTAAAGCATGGATACCGCCGGGGCAGCCAATATAAGGTCTCCCAGCCCGCCGGAGATAAAATATAAAATTTCTTCTGAAAAACCGGAAACCCCGGGTTCTTCTGTCTTAAAATATACTGCGACTTTTTCGAGAATTTTTTTTAAAATTCTACGAAAGAAGTTTTTCATATGCCTCCACCATTTTTGAAGCCGGGTTTTCCCAGGAAAGAGAATGCGCATACTCCCTCGCTTTTATGCGCAATTCTTCGATTTCACTTCCGAAATTCAGAGCAATGCCTGTCTTCTCCGAAATGTCTTCCGAATCAAGCGGATCACAAAAAATTGCATTTCCGCCGGAAGCTTCGGGCAGAGAAGTGGTTCCGGAACATATCACCGGGGCACCAAAATACATCGCCTCAATTACGGGCAGTCCGAAACCTTCAGATAAAGAAGGAAAAACAAATGCCGAACACTCTTTGTAAAGGCCGGCCAGTTCAGCGGCATCGGGGCAGCCCGTAAACAGAATGTCCTTCTGATGCGAAGAGGCATTTAAAGCTTCCATTGCCTCCCTGCTCTGTCTTTCTTTTCTTCCGCATATGATAAGTCCTCCGTCGTAGCCTTTATCCTTCAGTATTCCGAAAGCTTCTATAACTCGGGCTATATTTTTATTAGCTGTCCCCCCCAGAGCCAGTATAAAACCCTCTTTAATGAAACTTTTCGGCCGTACCGGAGATATATTTTTCAAGTCACAATCTACGGCGCATCCTGTATTAACAATCTTCCGCGGGGCAATTCCTGTTCTCTTAATTAAAGATTCTTTTACATATTCTGAAGTAACAAAGACTGTTTCCGCTTTTTTTAACGCCGCGCTCTGGAGCCGCCAGGTCTTTGTTTTTGACGCCGCGTTTAATTCAGACATTTCAAGCGGGATTATATCGAATACCGCGGCAGCTGTTTTACGGGCACCGCTGAAATAGGGCAATGCATAGTCCCTGATTGGCCCGAGTGCGACAGAGCTTACAAAAAGGCCGGTGTTTTTAATCAGGTTTTCAAACGGCCAAAACAAATGATCGCGAAGCCATAAAGGCTTTACCGGAAAACAAGATAATTTCTCTTTATATAAAATCATATCAGGCCGGCGCTTCATAAAATCCCTGAAAATATCTGTTGAAATAATATTTTCCCAGTAATTTCCTATTCCCCTGTTACGGTATTTTCCGAAAGGGCCCCGCAGGTCAATAACAACTCTCAATTTATGCCCCCTATCTTCGTCTTCCGGGTTATTTCAAAATAGGTCCGTGAAGAATAAGTGGGCTCAAATACAAACATAAGCGCAGTGGAGGGGTTTATTTTAACATTGTCCGGTATTTTAAAAGGTATAGACCGGTCTCTCATGAAGACCCGTTTTTTCAAGATCAATCTTTTTCTTTTACGCTCACGGGAATCATCTTCTATGTATATTCTGAGATTTGCAGGTTCTGTTAAATAAAAGGATACCTGAAATACCTTTTTGCCAAGTCTTGAGACCTTGAATTTATTCAGTCTGGTTCCAACCCAATAATACTGTGCTCCCTTTTTCTCGGCTATAAAAAACTGTCCGAATCTTTTATAAGCAGTTATTCCCCGCGGCTCGTCGAATTCTTTTTCCCCGTCTCCGTTTTTACCGAATGAGCATACAAAATTAAGATCTTTGTCGTATTTATCTATGGCGCCCCGTATTTTATCAACGGCCCATAAACTTGAGTAATAATCGCTTTCCAGATAACAGTATTCACCCTTCAGAGGGTTTGAATCCGTACCGATGCTTTTAAGCCTCTCGCCGGACAGAGTGAATTTTGTGATTCTTTTTCCTTTTTTGTCGACCGTAAAAACCCAGTCGGCCTGTTCATAGTAAAGATACTTTTCTTTCCCTTTTCTTGAATCGGAAATTGCGATACCTTGCGGGCCGTCAAGGAAGCCTTCGCCCGTATAGCCCTCCAGGTTTCCTCCGGAATCAAACCGGGCAATCCGCCCGCCATTTTTTTCGGTAACATACAGATTTCCGTAATAGTCGTGGTCTGCGTCAAAAGGGCCATCAAGCTTTTCAGAGATGATTTTTGAATGCGATAATTCCCGGGCTTTATTCCGGAGGCGGCATACTCTGTTATTGCCGTAATCACAGATATATACCGTGCCGTCTTCCAAAGCCGTAATACCCTTCGGGTTTTTAAAGGCCAGAGGCCCGGAAGGCCTATAAATGTCCAGACCGTACATGGAGGTATTATAAATGATCTCATTTTTCCCGGAGTTCACACCGTAAACTGTAACCTCATCGTCGTCGGCCTTATCGGATGGGTCTTCCCATTCATCAAGCCGTACCGCGGCAAGACCCTGAGGGTCGTCAAAATATGTTGTTATACCAAGCAGCATAAAAAGATGCCGGGGCCGTGCTTTTCTTATTCCGTAAGAATGAAGATAAGGCGGATAAACAAGAGTGGTCTCTCCCGTATCTTTAATTTTGTTATCGCCCTTGGCGCCCGTAAAGATAAGTATAATTGCGGTAATGAGATATAACGCTTTTAACATAATTCTTCGTCTCCCTGAACGGGATATCCTCCACAAACAAGTCATCCGGTTTCCCGGGGTTTTCTTTCAGCCATTTTTCAACCCTGTGAGGCCCTGCATTATAAGAAGCAAGCGCACAGCAAATATTTCCCCCAAATTTTTCAAACATTTTATAAAGATAATATGTTCCGTACCTTATGTTGAACTCCGGATTTTTAAGACTGTCAGGGGAATAGTTTTTATCTCCGAGATTTTCGGCAATTTCTCTGCCTGTTTCAGGCATTACCTGCATAAGCCCTACTGCTCCGGCAAAAGAAACCACCCTGTCCATAAAACAGCTTTCCTGTCTTATCAGTGAGATATACCATAATTTTTCAGGTTTGTCTTTATCTTTTGTCTTTTCCGAAATAAATTCAAGATACGAAGGAGGAGCCGGATAGGCGGCGCGCCGCACAAAATCCGGAATATCTGCCACATTCTCTTTATTAAGTCTATATAACAATTTAATACCTGAGACCGCGCTTTCAAACCAGGCTCCTTTTTCCCTGAAAAGACGGGACATCTGAGCAAAAAAAGGATAATCCTTATCATGAATCGAGAAAAGCGTATCTGCTTCCCGGTAAGCATATTCAACAAGTCCGGATTCAAGCAGGGTTCTGAACCGCCCGCGAAGTACCGGGGTATCCGTGGTGGTATCAGGTTTTTCATAACCGGGCATACGTTTTAAAACGGAAGTTTCGTTTTCCGGATGTTCCAAAGGAGGCCCCTGTGGAAATTTCGAAAAATTTGACTGCAGATATTTCTCAGACAAAGCTGCGTAAAAAGAAAACGGTTCCCTATGATAAAGAAGGCTGAAACATTCTTTAGCCTTATGAGTTTTTTTTTGAAGGAGATAACTTTTCCCGAGCCAATACAATACAGGAATGCTGTCTTTTATATCGGAGCAGCGCTTCAATAGAAATCTAAAATCGGACACTGCCTGATTTTCCGCCTGCATTTTATAGAAACAAAGGGCCCGCCTAAAAAGGTATTCCTCCCGGTATCTTCTCCATCTGATGACCGACGAGGCCCGGTTATAATATTTAACGGCCCGTTTATAATCTCCGGCTTTCTCGGCGTTTTGAGCGTTTATCATAAGCATTTGTCGGCTTATGTAAGAATATGGAAAGCGCTTTATATACTCTCCGGAAGCATTCTCATATCCCCGGTCATCAGCTTCTTTCATTCTGCATCTCGAAATATAAAGAAGAGCATTTTTATCACCTGGAAAATCTTTCAGTTTACCCTCCGCGTATACGAAGCAGGAATCATATTTACCGGATTCATAGAATATTTCTATCAAAATGTCATAAGCGTTCTTGCGGCAGCTTTTTTCACGCATAAGGTGCCTCGCCGCTGTTTCCGAAGCCGCGTATTTTTTTCTCGCGAGTAAATAGCGTGCTTCCGCAAGCGCTCCCCTGACGGCTTCTTCCTCCGGTAGATACTTTTCATATATCTCAAGATATTCGGGCCCGGTCTTTTCCGGATATTCGGTAATAATTTTCTCCGAATAATAAAGCGCCGAATCCTCATCTTTTTTTCCATCATAATAATCGGTTAATACCCCGAGAATTCTTACAGACGCCTCATCTCCGGAAGAGTACTTCAAGACAGATTTTAAAACTGTCGGGGGAATTTCTTCTTTTTTATTCAAGATATATGCCGTATCCAGAAACGCGCTTCCTTTCTTCTTCAGGAAGTCAGAGATACTTGAATCAAAGAAAAAGCCTGAATAATCCTCAATTAAATCGGAACCGAGATATTCCGATTTAGCCTTTAGGAGAAATAAGGAAGCATAATCAGGCAGTAATCCGCCTTCTTTGATATAAACAGATAAAATACTGTCGGCACTTTTTGCGTGGCCGTTCCGCAGCATTTTTATTCCTGTTATAAAAAGATTTTCCGGGCAGGGATCTCTAAGGGGAATCCCCGAAGCATTCAGAATTGAAGACAGAAAAAGCGTTATCAAGAGAACTTTGTTCATATATATAATTTAAAATAATTCACCGGCATCAACAATTAGTTATCTTTTTAAGTAAATATGAAAATCATTGTTCAAAAAAATATCGAATACGGTAAAGAAGTTCAAAAAGAACTGCGGACTCATTATCCGCAGCATTTTGTCGAGTCCGGCGGAACCCGTACGGAAGCTCTTCATGATAAATCCATAAACGGATTCAGAATCTCATTTCAGAAAAACAGCGCTGTTTTGAGGTATAGCGATATTTCCTCGCTGATGCGCGGACTGGGAACCCTGATTTCTCTTCCGGAAGGATACCAAGAAGAGACCGTCTCACCGCCCCCCATTGAGTTCCGGGGGATTATGATAGACTGTTCCAGAAACGCCGTGTTGAATATTTCTTTTCTTAAAAAGCTAATAGCTCTTCTCGGGCTTTGCGGAATCAACTGCCTTACTCTATATACGGAAGATACTGTTTCTGTTAAGGGAGAAGACCTTCTAGGATACAAAAGAGGCCGTTATTCCGATAAAGAGCTTAAAGATTTGTCCGCTTATGCCGAAAAATTCGGCATCGAGATGTTTCCCTGCATACAGACTCTCGGTCATATGGAGCAGCTTCTGCAGTATAAACAGGCAAAGGCCGGAATAACCGATACACCGAGAGTACTCTCAATAAAATCCAAAGAAACATACAAACTTATTGAAAATGTAATACGTTCCGCTTCCGCTCCGTTTTCCTCAAATCTCATTCATATAGGCATGGATGAAACACAGGGCCTCGGGCAGGGCAAATATTTCGATCCGGACAACCCGGAAAAGCCTATTGATTTATATGTAGCCCACCTTAAAAAAGTATCCGCAATATGCAAAGAAAACGGGCTTTCACCGATAATGTGGGCGGACATTCTTATGGGGGTTTCAGATACCGAGCAAAAGGCATCTGAGGAGTTGACAAACGAAATCCCGAAAAATGTCACTCTGGATTATTGGGATTATTATTCTCATACTCCGGATAAATATAAGAAAGGCATCGATACTTACCGCAAAGCCGGTTTTGAGCCCATAGTTTCGCCGGGGCTGTGGAACTGGGGAAATTTCTGGGCCGGATACCCGAAAGCGATGTCCACCATGCCTCTTTTCATGAAGGCCGCGCGGGAGAAAAATATAAAGAAATCACTTGCTACAATGTGGGGCGATGACGGACAGGAAGCGCCCTTTTTCTCTGCGCTCCCCCAGCTTTTTGTTTATGCGGAAAACTGCTGGAGCGAATCTCCTTCTCCGGAGGATGTTTCCGCCAGATTTGAGGCCCTTACAGGCGATCCAATCGAGTTTTTTGCGCTTGCCTCCAAGCTGGATTATCCGTCTTTTAAATGCGCCCCCGGTAAATTCTCAAGTGTCTCAAAAGGTTTTTTCTATGAGGACCCGCTCTACGGGCTTTTTTCTTCTCATGATATGAGAAAGAGAACCGGCGCACATTTCAGAGAATTGTCGGAACAATTCTCGGAAATCACAGATGCTTCTGATAAGTCCAACAGTATTTATTTCAGATATGTCCGGGATTTTTCCGGGATTCTTTCTGATAAAGCAGATTTATACAGGGAGCTTTATTCTGCCTATAATAAAAAGGACCGGAAAAAGCTCAAGGAAATTTCTGAGAGCACTCTCCCCTCTCTTTCCCGGAAAATTGCGAAATTCTCTGAATTACGTGAAAAGATATGGATGCTTGAGAATAAGCCTT
>CAYNYI010000090.1:0-11350 GCA_964401455.1 uncultured Fibrobacterota bacterium | reverse complement strand
AAGGGCAATACTTTATACCCATCCCTCGGTCGAAAATTATCTTACCGATGAGGACCGCGGGCTTATCAGGGAAATCCAGAAAACCAATAAAATTAAACTCCGGCTCTTCAGCAGTTCACGTATAAAAATGGATGAATATCATATATTTACCGAAGACGGAATAAAAGAAATAGAAGACATCTGAACCTCCCTTCAGTGCCGGGTGGCTGCCTCAGAAATACTATTGATTTTTCCATATTAAATATATTATTTAAATAGTTCCAGTCAGATGAAAGATATACAGTTATTACATATTTAAGGAGACCTTATGGCTACCGTTAACCTGAAAAACATCTGTAAAACCTATAAAGGAGACCGCGGTATGGTCGACGCGGTCAAAAATTTCAATCTTTCAATAAAAGACAAGGAATTCGTGGTTTTTGTAGGGCCTTCAGGCTGTGGTAAATCCACAACACTCCGGATGCTCGCAGGACTCGAGGAAATAACGTCCGGTGACATATTTATAGACGACCGCAAGGTCAATGATGTTCCCCCAAAAGACAGAGACATTGCGATGGTTTTCCAAAGCTATGCTCTTTATCCTCATATGAACGTCTATAAAAATCTCGCATTCGGCCTTAAACTCAGAAAATTTCCAAAAGACGAAATAGACGCGAGAGTTAAGAGAGCCGCGGAAATACTCGGTATTACAGACATAATAGACAGACGCCCGAGCCAGCTCTCCGGCGGACAACAGCAGAGAGTCGCCCTTGGAAGAGCTATAGTCAGAGACGCCAAGGTCTTTCTTCTTGACGAACCTCTTTCCAATCTTGACGCTAAACTCAGGGTGGAGATGCGTGCGGAGCTTTCAAGACTTCATAACCGTATCCAATCCACAATGATATATGTTACCCATGATCAGGTAGAAGCCATGACTCTCGGAGACCGAATAGTAATAATGCTTGACGGAGTCGTTCAACAATGCGACAAACCCATAAATATCTACGACTACCCGGTAAATAAATTCGTTGCCGGCTTTATAGGTACCCCCGCAATGAATTTCCTGGAAGGTAAACTTGATAAAGAGAACGATGAGCCTATTTTTATACTCGGAGGAGAGAAAATAAGTCTCCCTTCAGCTCTCTTTGAAAAGGTCCAGGACTATTTAGGAAAAGATATTTTTCTTGGAATAAGACCCGAGGACATAATAGTGGAAAACGGGTCAAAAAATCCTAACAAGGGAATCGGAATGTCCATAACCTCCAATATTGAGGTTATAGAACGTCTCGGTGACGAGATGATAATTCACTCCACGGTCGAAGGTCAGAAGATGATTTACAAGGAAGACTCTCATTTTTCTGTAGAGGTAAACAGTAAACTCAAGCTTGACTTCATGAAAGATAAGATCCACCTTTTCGATCATGAAAACGGTAAGAACCTGATCTACGGAGAAGAATACACAGGCTGACCGGGGCTTATTCTATTCCCGAAAGAGTTTCCTGAGAACATAATTCAGCCGTATTTCTTAGAAACATCCCGATAAAGGACTCCGCAATCAATGGAGTACTCATCCTGAATTCTGCCCTCGAGAACTTGAGAAGTTCTAATTCATTCTTAGCCGGCGCTTCTTGTTTTTCATCAATAATGAATTGCTTGACTAATTCTTTTTTATCGGTATCATATAGTTCTACTTCAATATTTGCGTGTATATAAAGAAACTCTCTTGTCTCTCCTGTTGATACCCGAAAAGCCGTTTTCTTACCGAATTCGAAGGTCTTTATCGTCCCGCGGACTTGATAGCGGGCTTTCCCTCCTGTTGGCAGGCTGCCACCCGGTTCTTTCTGGACCACAAAAGCAGAAGCACGGTCGATCGCGTATGCCGAGGCATCCTCAATACCGCCCGCGATATCCCATTTTCCTTCATATCCGCTTTTATCGGTGAAGGCCACTTTTAAATATTTCCTGTAATCCCTGTCCAGACGCGCATCTCTTTTTTCTCCGGCTATTTCAGCAGCTATCAATATCCCTGTGAGCTTGTCTTCTCCGATCACTCCTGAGGCCCTTTTTAGCTGCGCCGAATCCATGGGAATCGGCGGAGTAGGCGCGGCGGTGTCAATTAGAAGAGCAGTACGGTTAGCCGGATACACAATTCCCACAGTGTCTTTTTTATTCCTTATTATTGCGCGTCCATCGAGGATATAAATATCAGTAGTATCTGCAGAGACAAAAAACAATCCTTTAAACTCTCCGGCCTCGGTAAGGGAATTGTGAGTAAAGATTTTATTGAATGAACGGAAGCCGGGTTTATTTGCTATACCGACAAATACCTTACCCGTATGTATAAAACAATTCACCGCCTTCGTCATTAAACTGTCTTTCTCGAAAAAATTAAACCTTATTTCGGTGCTGTCTCTGATAATAAATTCTGAGCCTTCGGGAAAAGATACACGGACAAAAGAGCCGGGATAAGTCCGGATTTTATCATTATCGGCAACAGTGTCTCCCTTCACAAGAAAACGCCAATTAGTCTCTCCGCTTTTTCTTATTTCGGCCCTTCCGGTAATTTCATCCGTTTTTCCTGAAAATGAATTAACGGCTTCTACACGGCTAAAAAACGCGGAAAAAACAACAAACACAAAAAACAGCAAGCGGGTGCTCATTCTGTTCTCTCTTTCATTGTAAACTGTTTTGAAGCAAGAAGGGTATTGTCTTTTAAAACGGCGTCGACAGACCAATCGCCCGCGGGGCCGAACGGTGTTTTTACCTCAATGTGACATCCGTCATTCCCTGCGCTTACCCAAGCGGTGTCCGAGCGGTGTAACAAAGCTCCCTGATAAATATTAAAGATAACCGTCTTTTCTTTTCTCGGCGCGCTTTCGCAAGATAAAGAAAAGAAAACAGAACCTGTATCATTCGGGAATTCCGTTCCGATATCAAAAGGCCTGCTGTTAACAATATTACTGGATATGAACAAACGACATGAAGGCCCTATTTCCACAGGTTTATTTTCTGCGACCGGTTCCGCTTCACCGGCGGACCTGGCCAAATTAAGAACAAGCGCGACAACAATGACAGCGATAATAAAAAAAGGAGTTTTTTTCAGCCTTTTTTCAACCAAAAGCCGGCTCCTTCCAAAGCGAACGATTGGGGGCCTTTTCGGGAAAGATAACCCGCGCGATGAAAAATTCCATAGAGTTCCTGTCGTGCCCGGCCTTTCCGGTTTTATATTCAGTGTCAAAAAGTGTTATATAATGTATTGTTTTCTCGAGTTCCGTAAGCGTAAAATTCGCAGAATTTTCTATGAGCCCGGCTTTTACAACTTTTGGGTAAACAGACCTGTCGGACTCACTGGATATTATCCCGGCATAGAGAGCGGCGGCAGCGGCAAACTTTTTTCTGAACTCAAAACCTCCCCCCCCTCGAACATATTTCCGGGCGGCGTCCCGGTTTGCGAGACAGTATTTTCTTATATTATAAAGGTCCTTGATAAAACGGAAAACCGATGCTATAACAGTGGGGAAATAAATGTTGTTTCTATAAAAAGCACCAATCATATTGAAAGCGCCGGCAAGGTCCTTTGCAGCAATATAAGAATTAATATCCCATGGGCTGCAAACTCTGCTGTCGGAAATATTATTCTCAATATCCTCATAAGAAATAACCTTCTTTTCCCCTGAAGAATCCGCAAGAGTCTTGAGCCTCATATCAATCTGCCTTGGGTCATGCCCTGTTTTTTCAATAAGAAGGGCCGCACTTTCCGTGCTGAGTCTTTTACCGTGCGAAGCTGCCCGGCCTGCTACCCATTCTTCCATTTTATAGGGAGGCGGAAGTAAAAATTCTTTAACGTTAATTCTGTCGCCGGTTTTCAAGAGTTTACCGAATTTTGTTTTGCGACTGAGAGTTTCTGCCTCGAAAACAATATATGTAACATCGTTCGGGGCGCCCAGATAAGAGCACAGGGCGTTCTGGTCTTCGGTTTTAAGCTTATCGGCATGCTTTACCCTGATAATCTGTTTCTCTGTAAACATACCGACATTCGTGGCGGCAGAAAGTATTTTTGATGACGGTCCCTCCCGGCCGGAGCCGTCGGATGGATAAATAATAGTAAGAGAGTCCTCGACGCCGTCTTCTCCCAGAAGTTCAGCTATCATTCTATCGGCCTCTTCTTCTCTGCTAATAGAATCTGTGCCGTACAGATAGTTTATATTTTTAATACCAGCCATAGATTGAAAATAATTAAAATTCCGTCTCATATCCAGTAATACCGGCCTCTTCAGCCGCCGCGGTAAGTAAATGAGAAATAAATGCGGTATCTTTCTCCCGTCTCGAATGAAATATTATTAAAGAAAGAAGCATCAGATTCTTTTTCTTTTCTTATGCTTATAGAATATAGACATTGATCAGATTTCTTTATTAGGCTCAATTTCCCGGTATTTATTTTATTCAAAAAGCAGAACATCACCGAGGCTTCAAGGCAGAGCCCGCTTCTTTTACTGTATCTTAAAACCGGACCAGAGTTTAAATCGACAAGGGAATCAGCATCAGAATAAAGCCGCAAAGAGAGCGAGGTCCCCAGCGAAAATCCTTTCTGTCTTTTTATTATTTCGAGGCTCGTGTTTTGTGAAGCACGGTTTTCATCCGGTCTTTTTACTGTATTACTCTTTAGCTCGAACCGGAAGCCTTTTCCGGGATAAATGCTGCTCCTGCTGCTTAAACGCCCGCCAACACCGTTTACTTTTCTGTCTGAATATATAATAAAAACCGAAGAATAAGAATAGCCGCCGCATTTTCTCCGCCGGATACCTGTCTCCGCTCCCCGGAGACCGCATACTCCGTCAAGAAAAACCGCATTATCTTCAAGATAATATGTCCTGTAGTTTTTTACAGCCGGGCGGCTGCATGGTGAAACCGTTTTGGCAGAATAAAAAAAATACCTGAAGTATCCGGTTTTTCCGACAGTCTTTCTTCTTAGTAGAATTTCCGCACCCGGCCCGGAGGGCCCCGGACCGGGAAATCCGGAATAAAGTAAAAAAAACTCCGCCGAAGTTTCTTTATTTTCAAATTCAGCCGAAAACGAAAAGGACGCAGCCTGTTTTTTCCCAGGAGATTTAAAATTTACCGATAAGGCACTGGCTGAGACAGAAAATCGAAGCGGATTAAATTGCCTTGACTCAAATATAACCCCTCCGCAGCCTGTTTTAGAAGACTCTGTGTTTCGCCTGCTAAGCACCCCTGATATACCGAATTCACCGAATTCACCTTCTAAGCCTGCGCCCCTGAATAAGGAATGCGGCCCAGGCTCACTTCCGGACGGACGGGGAGGTCCCCGGAGGACCGGAGCTACTCTTTTGAGGCGGAAATCTCCGGCATAGATTGAAACGCAATCTTTTTGAAGGCTAACCATACCTTTGTAGAAAGAATTTCCAAATCCGGCGGAATCATCTTTCAAAACAATAAATGCTTCATAATTTTCGTATTGACCGGCGGCCCTGAATTCCCCGGACGATTTGCCGCCAGAAAGACTGTCTATTAAGTATCTTCCCGTTTTCCTGAATTCAAGAGCTTTTTCTGTCTTCCTGTACTCAGCATAAGGCTCAATTATGAGATATAAAGATAAATACCGCTCTTTTAGCATACCAAGGGATTTTTCTTCGTATTCTTCTACAAAAGCCTCAATCAAAGCAATATCCGCAATACTGACTCCCTCCACAGCGAGAAGCTCTGAAACATCTCCGTTGTGAATATTAACCGGCCAGTCGGCGCAGACAACAGCGGACAAGACAGCATAAAGTATAAAGCATAAAGCCTTCATGGTAACAATATACTATTATACTATTGTTGCTTTTTCATATTTTTTTGCTAATTTTATTGTAATTAGAAAATATAATCCAGATAAGCATGCGCGGTTATTTCTTTTTCCGGATTCACGGAAATATCCATAGAGGCTCCCCGGCTTATTGTAGGAAGAACAAGACGCAGACCCACCCCCGCGGCGGGCATAATATTCCGCCAATTATGATACTCCGGGGGCTTATTGTTCCACCGGTATCCGGCATCAACAAAGACCGCGCCCTTTATCTCGAAAAAAACCCCGCCCATCCTTTTAACATTTTCATCCATAAGTTTTTCTATATCAGAACGTCCTCCTGTCACAAGGTAATCAGAGAGCCTCAGGGTCGGGGAGCGGTATAAAGAAAATCTTAATTCAGTGTTTAAAGCCGCGTAATTATTTAAAGGCATCAAGCGTTCTTCATCATAACCCCGGAAATGCGAGGTTGCCCTGTAATAAATAAGATCCACGCCTTTTTTTTCCTCGACAAGTCTGTCCTTGACTACAGCTTCTGCATGCATAGCGATTACAAAACTCTCCCCTGCCGGTATATATTTTTCTATTACTCCCCATACCTGATTAAACCTGTAATCATTACCGTGCCCGTCAAAAAAAATCCGGTAATTCCCGAAATACCTCGCCGCCGATAAGGATAGATACCAGCCCTTTTTGGTATCGAAAGCGCTGTTTTTTTTGTTAACGGTAAGAAGGTTAATACTTCCGTAATAATAATTATCGATATCGGTTGTATCTTTCCCGCTTTTAAGTTTATCACTGCCCGAGCCAAGAAATGCCCTTGTAAGATTGTTACGGCTGCTACCCGCTTTTATTGAAGAATATGAATCTCCCGAATATCTCCATCCGAAGTACAAAGAATTCCGAATAAAATAACGGTTAAAAAGAAGCTCCTCTTCGGGCTCTATTCCTATACTATTGTCCGTTCCTCCGAAATATCGCCAGGAAATAATCCTGGAGCGTTTAAGGTCGGCCCCTATCCGGTATTTGTTAACCAAGGCGCCATATAATTTAAGTGAATAGAGACTTCGGGGACCAAGTTCCCTGAATAGATAAGAGCCGCTCACATCAAACCAGAACTTATCTTCTCCGTACATTCGAGAATGTACGTCAAGGTTAAGCCTCACAGGTATAGAGTAAACCTCTTTTACGTTGAAAACGAGTATTTTACCCCTGCTACCCGGACCAACTTCCGCCTTAACCGAATAAAATTCCGGCCGACGTCGGAGTTCCTCTATGGCCTGCCGTACTTCTTCGCCTTCCACGGTGTCCCCCGGAGCGATATTAATTAAAGACATTATCCGGATATCCGAAAAAGCGCGATTCCCCCGGACCAGTATGTCTTCGATGAAAAGGGCAGCTGTCTGCCTGTCGTCAGGAAACAAAGGAGAAACGAAAACAAAAAGGAGGGTTAGAAATGAAACGGTTATAAGAGACATAGAAACTTCTTCCGCAGACCTGTAAGCCGGGTTCTGTTGCTCCGGCGAACCGAAGCCGACAGCCATTTATCTGGGACGACGGTTACCCGTTCGCCTCTATCGGCCTACCCCGGGATCAGACGGTGCGAGCAGCACCTCTCCCTGTACTCGGCCTTTCTCCTTCCGGAGTTTACATGATTTCACTACAGCATTACCTGTACATACTTTCTGCTGCACTTGTCCTTTCCCGCCGCTTCGCGGAGGGAAGACGGGTGTTACCCGCCGGAATGCTCTGCGGAGCCCGGACTTTCCTCTGCCGGATAAAAAATCCGACAGCGGCTGTCCGGCCTGCGGAAGAAATTAATCGAAACCGAGTTTATAATTGGGAGCCTCTTTCGTAATAACCACATCATGGGGATGGCTTTCGCGCTGACCCGCCGGGGTGACTTTTACAAATCGGGCTTTTTCCTTCATTTCTTTAATATTAGCCGCGCCGCTGTAGCCCATGGCAGATTTAAAACTTCCAACCAACTGATAAATAGAATCCATCACCGCTCCTTTATAAGGCACACGTCCCTCAATTCCTTCCGGAACGAACTTTTTTTCGTCCTCATTCTCAGACTGGAAATACCTGTCCTTGCTGCCTTCTTTCATGGCTTCGACCGAACCCATTCCCCTGTATGTTTTAAAACGCCTGCCCTTATAAAGTATAAGCTCTCCCGGACTTTCATCGGTTCCCGCGAGCATACTGCCCACCATTACAAGATCTGCGCCGGCGGCAACGGCTTTTGCTGTATCACCCGCATAATGAATACCACCGTCGGCGATTACGGGTATTCCTTTTTTGGAAGCTACCGCCGCAACATTATAAACGGCTGTTATCTGAGGTACCCCGACCCCCGCTATGACCCGCGTTGTGCAGATTGAGCCGGGTCCTATACCTACTTTAAGAGCATCTGCTCCTTCGCCGATCAAGACCTCTGCCGCCTCGCCTGTTGCTATATTACCTGCGATAACATCAAGTCCGGAGAATCTCTTTTTCAGCTTGCGAAGCATTTCCACTACAAGCTTCTGATGCCCGTGCGCAGTATCAAGAACTACGACATCAACACCGGCGTCTTTCAACATCGCGACCCGGTCCGGAGTGTCCGCAGTTACTCCGACAGCAGCTCCCGCGAGAAGACGACCGTCTTTATCCAGGCAGGCATTCGGTTTACTCTTTCTTTTATTTATATCCTGAAGCGTTATAAGCCCCATAAGTTTTCCCGAAGAATTAACAACGGGAAGTTTCTCTATTCTGTTTTTGTGAAGAATGTCCTGCGCTTCTTCCATCGAAATATCAAGAGGCGCCGTAATAAGTGAAGCGCCTTTTATCATGAAATCTGATATAAGTCTCTCGGGATCGGTCTGAAAACGCATATCCCTGTTTGTGATTATCCCGTTTAATATCCCGTCTTTAACAATCGGAATACCAGAAACACCGGCTCTATCCATAAGCTCAACGGCATCTCTGACTTTATGATCGGGAGAAAGAGTAACAGGGTCAATGACCATTCCGGCCTCAAACCGCTTAACTTTCTGAACCTCGGCTGCCTGTCTGGCGGCCGTCATATTCTTATGTATGATACCTATACCGCCCTCACGGCTCATCGCAATAGCCATGGGGGCTTCTGTAACCGTATCCATGGCAGCACTCAAAAGAGGGATGTTTATCCTTATATTTTTTGTCAGGGATGTTGATACGTCAACCTGTGAGGGAAGGACCGAACTTTCCCCCGGAACAATAAGAACATCATCAAAAGTGAGACCTTCACCGATAAATTTCTCCGTCATTTTCATTCTCCGATTTTTACTCTGTTTTTTCTTTCTTTGCTTCTTCAGCCTCCGAAGCGGGAGCCTCTTCATCTTTTTTCTCTTCAAGAAAGACAAGAATTGCACCGCAGTTTTCGCAGAAGATAAGGCCATCATTTCTTTTTGCCGAAACAAACTGCTTTGGCAGCAATTTGGAATAACATGAACCGCATCTGCGCTCCTGCTCGTTAAAATAACCTATTGGGCTTCCCTTTTTCCTTTTCTTTCTGATACGCTCATATATTTCAACAAATTTATTATCAATCTTGGAAGTAATGTCTGACCTTTCGTTTTTAAGCCTGTCAAGCTCGCTGTCAAATCCGCTCATTTCCTCTTTAAGTTTATCCAGCTCAGGCATATACTTGGACTTAATCTCTTCGTATAGCGCCTCTTTTTCTTTTAGATCTTCCGCGGCTTTTTCCTGATTTTCTCCGGCCTCGCGGATGTTTTTTGCACCCTGCGAAATAGCGTTTTCATGCGCGTCTATCTCAAGATGGACCGCATCATACTCTTTATTCGTTGTAATGGATTTGAGCTTTTTCCGGCTTTTTTCAAGAGATTCTTTATGTTCTGTTATACTGTTCTCGACCTGCTTGAGCTCTTTTCCCAAGTCTTCCTCTTTTCCTCTGGCATTAGCCACGAGTTCTTCGACGCTTTGTATCTCGGATTCGAGCTCTCTTATATTCTCAGGCAGGTTTTTGCTTTTTTGAAGCAGCGCATCTATTTCTCGGTCCTTGCCATGCAGTTTAAGAAGTTCCTTCAGACTGTCTACCATCTTTTTGCCTCCAGAGTCATTTAAAATAAAAAACTTTTTCTTTGTAAAAATGCTTACCGAGTTTACCAAGCTCCGGGTGCCCTGCAATAATTGATGCGGCCCTCTCAAGCCCTCTGTACTCAGTCTCAAAATGCCCGGCGTCAACCGTAAAAACGCGGCCTGACGCCTCAAGCGCTGTATGATACCCAATATCCGCCGTAATAAAAATGTCCGCGCCGGCCGCTGCCGCGTCATTAAAAAAGCCTCCTCCGCTTCCCCCGGCGAAAGCGACACGTGAGATTTTAAGAGGTGCTTTCCCGCATAAACGCAACCTGTCTATATCGAACAGCTTCTTCAGCTTCCGTAGAAAACTCTCAGTATTAACAGAACGCGGTAAATTCCCCACCACCCCGCATTTGTCGGAAACCAGGCTGTTTTCAAGCCTGAAAATATCAATCGCAGGCTTCTCATAAGGATGGGCTTTCTCCGCCGAGGAGCAAACTTTTCTTAAAAAACGCTTTTCGCAGGCCATTTCCACCTTAACCTCCTCAACGACTTCTCTATGCCCCTGCCTGCCTGTATAGGGATCGGAACCCTCCAGAGGAATAAAACTCCCTTTTCCTCCAGAGATAAAAGAACAACTGCCGTAATTTCCTATTTTGCCGGCCCCGGCTCCGGCCATCGTGTCCCGCACTCTGTCCGAATATTCGGCAGGAACATAGACAGAAATTTTATAAAATTCGCGGTTCAAACAGCTTCGCAGCGGGACTGCTTCCAAAAGCCCCATAATTTCCGCGGCATAATCGTTCAAACCGTTTTCCATATTGTCAAAGTTCGTATGTGCGCTATAACAGGCAATACCTCTTCTGACAAGTTCCATAGCGATTGAGCCGTAGTAATCAGAACTTTTTAAAGAGCGAAATTTCTTAAAAAAAAGCGGATGATGAGAAAATATCAACCCGCAGTTTTGTTCGGCAGCGGTTTTTACGGCACCCGGCGTACAATCAAGACAAAAAAGAACTTTCTTTATTCTTTCTTTCTCTCTTCCGACCTGAAGCCCGGGATTATCATAGTGTTCAGCTGCTGATCCCGGGAAAATTTTATCAAGGGCCGTGATGATATCTCTGAGTATCATAATTTCCATATAAAAAAAAAGGGCACAGCCGGCGCGCCCTGTTACCCTGAATTCATATACACTAAATATATAAAATCATCTGTCGGGACCCGGGCGGGTACCTCCTGAAAGAGCAATGGGCTGTCTTCTGGCAATACACATGTTGTTAAAAATAAAATAACTTCTCCCCCAGAAAATATAATTTTCGTTGTAAAATTATCAATAAAATAATAAAAGAAATCTGAGAGGTAATGGTAGAAAGAGATTATATTTATCACATATGAATAAAACAATTCCTGACGGGAGGAAAAATGAAAAGATCAGTTATTCCGCAAGTGTCTCTGGGCGTTGCCGTACTGTTCCTTCCAGACGTAGGCCTGACCGAGCAA
>CAYNYI010000089.1:0-11401 GCA_964401455.1 uncultured Fibrobacterota bacterium | reverse complement strand
CAGGCGTATGCTGGCAGAAGGAGATATTAAGTCAGAGATACTTTATCTTGTAATTATAAATCACTTTGAAAAAATCGGGGATTATGCTCTGAATATTTCAGAGAGCCTCCGAAACATGAACTAATAAAGGCCCTCTATCAGATAATACGGAAAAATTTATCAAAATGGGTTATGGTGAAAAGTTCGTCAAAATCATCTTTAGAATTTATAAATTCCAGCTTTTCAGCAAGTTTTGGATTTCTTTTTCTCAGCCCGAACATAAGATTTATAAAAGCGGAACTTATAAATCTGACGCTTCCCAGGTCAAAAACGATTTTGTCCATCCGGGAGACTTTCTCGACAGCCTCTTCCAGTTCAGTTAGGTCTATCTTATTGATTTCCCCGGATATCTTCACGATACCTGAGCCTTCAGAGTTTTTTATTTCCACAACCATATCTCACCCCCTGTTTAACTCTCATCCTACATAGAGTATAAAATATTATTCCTGTTAAATAAAGAAAAAACAGACAAATTTAATTAATGTATTGCTTTTTCTGTGAGATTTTAAGAAAATTATAACTATTGCAACAATTGTTTGATGATTCCAAATTATCGCCGGAGGTTAAGATGCCAGACTCAACAGTGAAAAATTTCGTTCTTGACACTAATGTTCTTATCCACAATCCCAGTGCGCTATACTCCTTTGCGGATAACAATATCATAATTCCCATTACAGTTATAGAAGAACTTGACAAATTCAAAAGTCACTCCGACAAAAAAGGCATGCACGCCAGACAGGCACTCAGAGAGATTGACGCGCAGATTAAGCGCGGCGCCCTAAAAAAAGGCGCTAAAATGAAAAACGGAGGCACCCTCAAATTATCTCTCGGCAAAGACCTTGAAGATATTCCTCATATGGACCCGGCGCTCAATGACAATAAAATACTTGCGGCGGCATGGAAACTTCAGCAGAGCGGAAAATCTGTGTTTTTTATATCCAAAGACGTAAACGCCAGAATAAAATCAGAAGCTCTCGGCATTAAAGCGGCAGACTACGAGAAACAGAAAGTCGAATACTCCAGCCTTTATAAAGGCTGGCGTGAAATAAAAGTACCTTCTGATACGATAAATGAACTATATGCTTCCGGGTCCATTGAAATAAAAGGTTACACCTTTTTCTGCAACGAATTCGTGCTTCTAAAAAGTGAAGAAGACGACTCACAGTCTGCCATGTGCAAAATGTATCCGCAGGAAAATTCTCTCAGGCTTATACGCCCCGCAGACGAGGCTATGGGTATCATTCCGCTTAATCTCGAGCAGCGCTTTGCTTTCCACCTTCTTCTTGATGAAAGCATTAAGCTCATAACTCTTGTCGGTCAGGCCGGTACAGGTAAGACCTTGATCGCAATCGCATGCGGACTCAAACAAATACTCGGAAAAAGACCCGCCTTTAAAAAACTGCTTGTCGCACGCCCTATAATACCTATGGGAAAAGATATAGGGTATCTTCCAGGCAGTAAGGATGAAAAAATGAACTACTGGATGCAGCCTGTATTCGACAACCTTGATTTTATACTCCACGGCAGAAAAAGCACCGATGATAAATCCAAGGAGGCAAAAAAATCAGAGGACAAGGTTGACAAGCTCATTAAATCAAACATACTCGAGATTGAAGCGCTTACCTACATTAGGGGTAGAAGTATTCCCGATCAATTTTTAATTGTGGATGAAGCCCAGAACCTTACACCTCATGAAGTAAAAACTATAATTTCAAGAGTAGGTGAGGGAACTAAAATTATTCTTACCGGAGACCCGGAACAAATAGACAACCCCTATCTGGACTCCAACTCAAATGGTCTCTCCTACTCTGTTGAACGTTTAAAAAATATCGACATAGTCGGACATATATTCCTCAGCAAAAGTGAACGTTCGGAATTGGCTTCGCTGGCCGTAGAAAACCTCTAGTTTTATAACCGGGCTCCTCCGTATGGAGCCCGGCCCGCTCCCCTCCCGATAAAGTACAGAAATAATCTTATAATTTCATATCGCAACATCAGGCCGTATCTACGGCTATACTTTTCCTGTTATTTACTATAAACATTTTGCTTGACAATCTACATGCTTATATGCTATTTTACCTTTGTTGCTTTATCTATTTTACTTTCGGAGGATTCAAATGA
The DNA here is from genome assembly GCA_964401455.1 of uncultured Fibrobacterota bacterium. Taxonomy (GTDB): domain Bacteria; phylum Fibrobacterota; class OXYB2-FULL-49-7; order CAYNYI01; family CAYNYI01; genus CAYNYI01. The sequence continues at coordinate 9,241 of CAYNYI010000089.1, read as the reverse complement.
AATTCAAGGCTTTTTTTTCCAACTTTATTATTGATGAAAATGGTCAGGGCCTGACTGAATACATAATTATCGTCGCGCTGGTGGCTGTCGGCGCTCTTGTAGCCGTAAAAGCCTTCGGACAACAGATTCGGGCTGTTTTCAACGGAATGACAAAAGGCCTGGCGGGAAAACGCGAAGCCGTTTCCGATTATTCCGATACCAAGGTTCTTAATGATATTGATATGGACAGTTTCAACAAATGAAAATTCTATCCGGCAAAAAAAAGACGCTCATTTCAGCTATTTTATCATTATTAACGGTTTTTTTAATACACCGGCATTATAACTCTGAATTATCAGACTACAGATCTTATGTAAATGTAATTGCCGCAAGGCTGGACATAGAAAGAGGAGCCCCTCTGAGTACCGAGAATTTTAAAACTGTCAAAATGGCGGAAGCCGCTCTTCCATCATACTGTATTTACCCTGAAGCGTCTGCCAGAATAGAAGGCTCGGTTTCTCTTATTAACCTTAAACAAAATCAGCCTATTCTATGGAATTATCTTAAATCTCCGGATATGGATAAAAACTTTTCGGATAAAATACCGGAAGGCCTGAGAGCCATGGACATAGAACCCGACAACAGCACAATCATCCGTTTTTTAACTCCCGGAGACCACATAGATATTATCAGTTCTATTGCCTCAGGCCGTAGAGAACTTTCAGAAAGTCTAATTTCTGATATTCCGGTTCTCGCTGTAAACAATACATCTTTTTCAGCGACACTTATTCTTTCCCCTGAAAATTGCCTAAAACTTATGAGGAAAGCTGCAACAGGAAACATTTACTTTACTATCAGGAACAGAAAAGGCTGAATAAAGTCATGTATTTCTTAATACTTTTACTTTGCGGAACTCTTTCAGCCGCAATTATTAAAGACACAACCATCGCAGTCGGCGAGTCTTTTATTTATCCGTGCAAAAATCTAATCGAAAGCACCAGAAATCCGGCAGGCAGAAAAGCTGTCAGAGCCATACTAATAAAACGCGGCAAAGGGTGTCTGATAGAGGGAATTTCTTCAGGTAGGCGTGACTTATTGCTTCAGACGGCGAACAGGGATACTGTTATTCTTAAAGTCACTTCGGTATCTGATAAAAGCGGTTATCTATTCACAGAATTGAGAACTGCCATGAAAAAAGCCGAATCTGTCAGAATAATACCTGCCGGAGAAAAATGCATAATATCCGGCATTATATATACAAAAAAAAACAGTAGGCTTCTGGCAGAACTTAAAACAAAATACCCCGGAAAAATAATTTCCGCAGTAACAGACAAATCTTTGAAAAATAATGTCAAGATTGAAATAAAACTGATTGAAGTTGACCGCAGCTCCGCGGAAAAAACCGGGATAGAATGGTCATCTTTTAATTCCGTTTCGGTAATATCCGAAATATCCGTTCCTGAAAATATTACAGAGGAGAGTAGGGCTTTCTCTCCCCTTAGAAGGGAAAATGCCTTCAGAGCAGCCCTGCATATGCTTGCGGAAATGGGAGCGGCTGAGATAATATCCTGTCCGAGCGTAGTCTGCCGCAGCGGCGGTACGGCGTCTTTTAGATCCGGGGGAGAAATACCTTACCCTTTCGCGGACCAAAACGGTTCCGGAGTACAATTTCGCGAATACGGCGCAAACATTTTTATTAAACCGGTAATAGAGAATTACCATGATTCCTGCGTTTCTCTTGATATTAAAGTATCCCACAGCGGAATTGACTACGCAAACGCTGTTTCAGGTCTGCCTGCGATAAAAAGCCGGCAATGCGACAATCAAATTTACGTAAGGAGCGGGACCACAGTTTACCTTGCCGGTATTCTCCATAAAGAGAAAGGACGTTCGAAAAGGACGCTGCCTGTTCTTGGAAGAATACCGGTTTTGGGGCGCTTTCTTTTCGGATATTCGCGTAATAATAAACGAACAATTGAAACAATAATCCTTATAACCCCGTCAATTAACCGGGAAAAGAGTATCCCATTGACTCCGGAGCTCAATTGATAATACTCACCTTCAAAGACGAAAAAGGTAAAGAACAAAAACTCACGGGAGAAGGCAAAAAGCTGTTCCTGGGACGTTCTTCCTCTTCGGGATTCCACCTCCCCCATCCCACCGTTTCAAGAAATCATGCCGAACTTTTTGAATCAGGAAATAAGATCACCGTAAAAGACCTCGAAAGCCGACATGGAACATTTATCGGAAAAGAAAGAATAAAAAGCGCCATCCTTAATTCCGGTGAGGAAATATCTTTCGGTGGATGCAAATGCAAACTGCAAATAGTGGACTTTTATTCTGACAAAGAAAAAGAAAGCATACGCGAATTATATAAAAAAGTCATAGAACATCTCAAAAAAAAAGAATACTCCGGCAGTAGTGATGAAAAAGTATCAGAAAGCATTAATGAAGTCCTGCTGCCTTTATTTCTTGGAAATAAAAAATTTAGTAGAATGAAAAACATTCTGCTGAAAATGATAATCGGTTTTGGCCCGCTGGAAGAACTCCTTGAAAACCCGGAAATTTCCGAAATTATGGTAAACGGACCAGACCGGATATTTATAGAAAAATCAGGGAAGCTTGAGAGCAGCGGTTTATTTTTCGCCGACAGCGATCAAATGATTAACACAATACGAAGGATTCTCTCACCTCTTGGCCGGAGAATAGACGAAAGTTCACCTATGGCAGACGCCAGACTGCCGGACGGTTCAAGAATAAACGCGGTAATACCTCCTCTCGCCCTTTGCGGCCCATGTTTGACCGTACGCAAATTCTCATCGAAACCGCTGAAAATAGATGATCTTCTTCAATTTGGATCTCTTAATAAAGAGATGGCTGATTTCCTTTCAAAAAGCGTACAAAACAGAAAAAACATTTTGGTTTCAGGAGGAACCGGGTCAGGCAAGACTACGCTTTTAAATGTATTGTCATCTTTTATCCCCGGAGGAGAAAGGATTGTAACGATAGAAGACGCCGCCGAACTTAACCTGATGCAGGAACATGTTGTAGCGCTTGAAACAAGATCCCCAAACCCGGAAGGCTCCGGAGAAGTCTCTGTAAGAGATCTTGTGAAAAATGCCCTGCGAATGCGTCCGGACCGCATAATAGTCGGAGAATGCCGGGGAGCCGAGGCCTTGGATATGCTCCAGGCAATGAATACCGGGCATGACGGCTCGCTGACAACGGGACATGCTAATACTCCCCGTGATATGGTTGACAGATTATCCACAATGGTACTTATGTCAGGATTTAAAATACCGCTTACCGCAGTCCTCAGACAGATAACATCAGCTATCGATATAATAATCCAGCAGAACCGGATTTCCGGAGGAAAACGAAAGATTGTAAGCATTACATCAATACAGGGGATGGAGGGTGATGTTATAAGCATGCAGGACCTTTTCCGCTATGAAAAAGACAAAGGATTTATTAAATCCGGGATAATTAATTAGATGCTTTTTATCTTATTTGCAATACTTGCCGTATGCGTCTATTCTTTAGCACAGAAGTTGCCGCCTGAAACGATACTACGTCCTCTTCCTCTTAGCGCGGGTTCCGCACTCCTTTTTTATATGGTAAGCGGTAAAGTATGGGCATTTCTACCGGCTATGCTTTTGTGGATTTCCAAAATACCAAAAAGGAACAGAAAAAAGAATATCCGTAAAAAGCTCCTTCTCGCTTTTCCGGATATTCTGGATAATATCTCCGAAGCGATCAAAACCGGACAGGGCCTCGAGCAATCTTTCAGAACGTCTCTATTGACAGAAACAGGTATATCAAGGGATTTTGTTTCAGAGATACTCTTTTTACAGGAATCGGGATTATCTCTTTCTCAGGCAATACGGAAATACGGCGAAAATAAATGTTCAGAAGATATAGTACTGTATTCAACAGTTCTCAGTATTGCTGAAAAAACCGGTGGACCTGTGGCAGGTATTACGGAAAAAACCGCTGAGACAATAAGGCTTAGACAACAGATGGAGGAAAAGATAGACTCATCAACTTCACAAGGACGCCTTCAGGGAGTATTCCTGATATTGATACCTCCTCTTCTTTGCGCCGCGATGTTTATAATTGATCCTGACCTGATAATTGAATTCATTAAGTCCTTAACGGGAAAGATTCTTATAGCGGCAATAATTCTGCTTGAAACAATGGGATGGTTTATGATAAAGAAAATTTCAGCTATAAAGGTTTAAACATGCCATTTATTTATTACAGCTTATTATGGATATTTCTGCATAGAGTTTCCGACGCTTTATTGACTCTTTATTCCCGCGCCCCCCTTCTGAATAAAAGCAACCGAAATCTTGCCGCAATAATAAGATTGCTCTCAAGTTTTTTACTTCCGGTTTTTAAGCATGCTGTATTTCTTCCCCGTTTAACTCCTGAACTAAAGGCCGTTTTTAGTAAAAGTAGGGTTAAGGCGGAGCAGTTTCATTCTTTTTGTGCTTTTTCCGCCTCTTTTGCAATTTTATCGGTATATATCTGGACAGGCAGCAAAACCATCTCATCTATTGCCGGAATTATTATTGCCTCAACACCGTACATTCTGCTCCGAAACAAATATAAAGAAAAAAGACAGATATTTCTCACATCTCTTCCTGATTACCTAGATCTTCTGAAGCTTTGTACGGGGTGCGGCATGGATTTATACTCTTCGATCGTTGAAATTCACAAATCAAACGCAAAAAGTCCGGTTTCAATCAGCTTTAATTCCATTGTTAACGAAATAAAAGAAGGCATTCCGGCTGAAAAAGTATTACAAAGGCATTCGGAAGAAACAGCGTTCCCGGAAATCTCTTCAATATTAAACTCATTCAGACGCCAACAGAAAACAGGAATATCCCTCTCAAAAATATTAACTGCAAAATCAGAGGGTCTGAGAAATTCCCGATTCAGGGCCGCAGAAAAAGCCGCGGCAGAAGCACCGGTAAAAATGCTGCTGCCTTTGGCTTTATTTATTTTCCCATCCGCTTTTATAATACTGCTCGGTCCGGTAGTACAAAGAATACTTAGCGGAGGAGGCCTGTGAATAGAGAACTAATTCTTAAAGGAGGAGGATTGGTAGCCGAAAGGGTTTTTATAAGAAACGGTTTTTTCGGTAAACTTGCCGGCATGACAATACCTTTAAAAAAACGACCTAATTGGTGCTGGCTGCTAAGGACAAGGGCAATTCATACTTTTTTTACAACCGCAAGAACGGACATTTTTTTTCTGGATATTAATTTAAAAATTATCGGAATTAAAAAAAAGATTAAACCTGCGAGAACGGCTTACTGCCCTAAGGAATCGATTTACTGTGCCGAAATGAGAACTATGCCGAATTTCCTTAAAAAAGGTGACTCTTTAGAAATCAGGGAAACAAGATGCCGGTTACCTTAATAACAGAAACAGAAGAGCTTTTACTTAAAAACGGAAACTATACGGCCGGCAGGCCTTCGGGCGGCGCAATGCCGGATATTATTCTGCAAAGCCCTGAAATATCCCGTAACCAGGGACATTTCAGGGTTAAAGGCAACGCGTTATTTTACAAGAATACAGGCCGGGCAATTTTAACCCTTAATGGGAAAAAAACAGATAAAAAATGCATAAGAGTCAAACCAGGAATAACAATAGGTATCGGAAGTCTTAATATAACCTGCAGAAACAGTCCGGAGAGCAAAAAACCTATTAAAATCTTAACATTTTCTCTATTATCCGTTTTCATTGTCGGCTTTTTCCTTTTGCGAAGCGGAAAAGCTAAAAAACCTTTACGGGAAAAAGACTTTATAAGGCCTTCTAATACTATTTCGTACACACCGACTATAATAGGAGAGCCTCCGGCCGAGTCTGTCAAAAAAGCCAGAATAACCTTTTTGTCAGGATGCCGGTACTTCAGAGAAAAAACCATAAATCCTAGAAACTTGAATCTTGCATCAATATCCTTCAGAAAATCCGCAGGGTTTATCCGGGAATACTCAAGGAAACCCGGCTGGTCAGACAGTCTCAAATTAATGATTGAATTAAGCGAAGCGGTTACAGACTCAATTATTACCACACTGGCGGCAAGGGCCGCTCTCGAATACAGGAAATACCGGGAACTGGGAAACAAGTCTTCACTATTATCGGCAATGCGGTCGATGGTAATAATAAAGTCCTATTTCTCGGATAAATCTGACAAACGGTACCTCGCGGCCGACAGGCAGCTCAAAGCCCTTAGAAAGCATTACTGAAAATGTCGCTAAATATTGACACACAGAATAATGAAGAAGATACCAGAGACTTCGATACTGTTAGCTTGCCCCTCACAGAAGTTCATCCGAACTCAAAAGGAATTAAGAAAAAAATAAAACCCGTTTTATCGGCCGCAGCAGTACTCCTTTGCCTTTTTATAGCCATTCATTTAAAAGTTATAAAACTTCCCCGGGAAAAAGAGATGGAAATGCATTTAATAAAATCACACGCCGATTCTTTGATAAATTCACATAACTATTATGTTGCTCTATTTTTTATAGATTCATGCGCCCAGGTATTTCCGACTTGTACGTTTTTACCGGAATTGAGGACAAAAGCCTTAATTAGGCGAAGGATGAAAGTCAGAGATATACTTAAAAAGTCAGCTATGGTTTATAATAACGGAAAAACAAAAAAAGCAAAAGAACTTATAGAGAGCATATTTGTTTTTTATCCGGCCAGTCATGAAGCGTTAAAAGCGCTGGAAGCTTTAGAAAAAAATGAAATAAAAAAAAATATTGAAAAGAAAAGAATCGTGAAAATTTCAAAAAAGCGCCCTGAAAAGTCTAATCTCCCGAAAAAAAAACACAAGCCAATGTCTAGCGGAAAAATCAAAACTTATAAAACATCTCTCTCGAAATCTTTCAGCGAAAAGGATTCCTTATCAGAAGACAACAGGAAAAGGGCTTCCCTGGCACAGAAATTATATTCGGAATCTTTAAGCCTGGAATTAGACGCGGGAAATATCGAAAAAGCCCGCAGGCTCTGGGAAATGATAATAAAGCTGCTTCCCGATTCTCTTAGTACGCTTCACAGAAAATCAAAAATAAAACTGCGGAAATACCGTTGAAAATTATCAGGATTCCCGGGTAACCGGAAAATACATGATAAAAAAGGTACCTTCTCCCGGCTCAGAGTCAATTTCAATTCCACCCTTATGCGCCTTCACACAGCCGTAAACACTTGCAAGCCCAAGTCCTGTACCTTTCCCGACTTCTTTTGTTGTAAAGAAAGGTTCAAAAAGTTTGCCAACAGTTTCCTTGTCCATACCGGAACCGTTGTCGGATATGACTACTTTGACATATTTTCCGGCGTTAAGGAAATCTCCCTTTGCGGTCTGCATCTGATTTTCATTTATTTCAACATCCTGCGTACTAAAGGTAATGCGTCCTTCTTTTTCAATAGAATCTCTGGAATTTATAGCCACATTTAAAAAGGCATTCTGAAGCATCCCCGGATCCCCTTCAATAGAGACTTCGCTAGCGCTTAAATCTTTTTCAAGTTCAATATTAAGATCCAGTGAATTCTCAAGAAGGATAATAACATTATTTATCAATTCATGAATATTCACCCACACCACCTGCTCCCGGCCTTTTCGGGCAAAAGTCAGCATCTTATGAGTAAGCCCGCTGGCCCGGTTGACAGATTTAATAATTGTGTCTACAAATTTTCTGTTTTCACCGCCTTCCGGAGTATTCAGAGAAATCATTTCAGCGAATCCCATGATAATTCCCAAGATATTATTAAAATCATGCGCTATGCCCCCCGCAAGCTGACCTATGGCTTCCAGTTTTTCTCTTTGTCTTAACTTGTCCGCCAGAGCATCCTTTTCTTCGAGAGAGGCAATCTGGTTTATTCTGATTGAAAGTATGCTTGCAATCTCTTTGCACATCCTTACAAAAGGAATATCCCATTTTTTATTCTTGTTCCTGTCCGCAAGAACCAGAAGCCCCCGTTGCTCAGACCCGGCGCGGACATCCAGTATCAGAGCAGATCCATATCCTCTTTTTTGAAACAGCTTTTCAGCAATCTTTCCCCCTTTTTCGGAGACCGAGCCTCTTTTCAAAATTATGTGGGAGAAATTTTCCTCAATTAAAAGTTTATCTCCTATTGAGTCGCCGCCTAAAGTAGTAATTTCATCTCCGTTTTCAATAAGAATGGTGTGAAGTGAGTCTCCATCTGTAACACCCAGATTAAAGAAAAAGACCCCGTCTAATCCGAATGATTTTTTCAATTCCTTTAAAACAGACTTTACCAGATCGGATTTGCTTTGTCCGGAAATCGAAACTATTTCCCATATATGTGATTTTATCTCTTCGAAATGCTTTTTTTCCAGAAGAGAATTTTCCATCACTTTGAGTGCGTTCATTTTTTTCAGAACATCTGATTTACCGAAAATGGCGGGATCCGGTTTAAAATAAAAAATAGAATAGAGAGGTGTAATTAATAAAAACAGTTCGGCACTCACAATTGCGGTCGTATCAGCCAAGAAAGAAAGGAGCCAAATACAAAGGACCGGAAAAACAGAAAAAAAGGCCAGCAACATCCTTTGTTTTGTCAAATCTTTGAAATTAACGTATAAAGACTCATTTAGGGAATACACACAAAAGAAGGTATATAGCACCGTAAACACGGTTAGAATGGCAGACTCTGGCAAATAACTGTCTTTTCCGTATGCTACCGATATTAAAAATAAACCTGAGAAAATAAGTTTGACTATCCAGGGTTTCCTCAGAGAACACCCCATTTCCGGTCTCACGGAGCACTGTACAAATTTTAACAGGAAATAGAAAGCTAAAAATAATGCACCGTTGCGGATTGTCCGGAATATAATCTCAGTAATACCTTCCACGTTTGTGCATACAAAAATAATGGACAACGCCAACAATACAAATATGGTAAAAATATAGTAAAGAAGCGGCCGGATAGCGGTATTTCGATTGCTACTTCCAAAATATGCCAAACGTAAACCCAGAAAAAAACAAAATGCTATTCCAGCCAGTTTTAAAATTAGGATTGTTTGTTCAGAGTCCATCATTCATCCTTTTTTGATGACTGTTCCAGACAAGAAAATCTTTATGAATCAAAAGTCGGGCACCTCTTCCGTATTCCGCCTTAAGAGTTTTGTAGTTGTCTGTCTTCAAAGCAAAATGGACCATTTAATAAATCTTGTCCTGCTTCAGCGTGAACTGGACAATCAGTTGATTTTAAAAGTTTGTATCAA
>CAYNYI010000088.1:0-12150 GCA_964401455.1 uncultured Fibrobacterota bacterium | reverse complement strand
AGGCTTACAGCCGCCGCGACATTGGTTTTAACCGCAAAGACGGCCCTCTCTTTGACAGAGCCTCCGGGAGGGATTGTTTCTTTGGCTATGGTTGCGCTGTCATCAGGATTGTAGAGTTCCTGTGCCGTCGCGTTCAGAATAAACAAAAAAATAAAAAGAATGACGGTCTTCAAATAATACCTCCCCTTATGGTTGCCCCTTAATCGGAATACTATTCCCCTCAGAGCGAAAAATAAGTATTAATACTTTTAAAGACAAGAAGCATTTTTTTTTATCAGCCGGTTGATGGAGAAGAGCGAAATCGGGTATTTTATTCCGTCATGAAACTGAACCCCGAACAAAATACCGCCGTTTTGCATGATACCGGTCCCATACTTGTAATAGCGGGGGCCGGAAGCGGAAAAACCCGTGTCATAACAAACCGGATAGTCAGGCTGGTTAAACAAAAAAAATCTGCGCCGTCCGGGATTCTTGCCATAACTTTCACAAATAAGGCCGCCAGGGAGATGAGAGACCGGATCCGGGCCATGGCCGGCGCCGAATCGGCCTCCGCGATGTGCGTGTCAACTTTTCATTCTCTGGGTCTCCGTATAATCCGTGAAAACGCGCCGAAACTCGGTCTCGGTAACGGATTCAGTATCTGTGACGATTCCGACCGTTTCTCTCTTATTTCAAGACTTACAAGGACTGCTTGTCCCAGAAATATGAAACCGGATAAAAAACTGATCATGAGGGTCAAGTACACTATAGATATGGCGAAGAACAATAATATCACAGCTGATGAATATGAAGCTGAGGATGATGAGGGAGAAGTTATACGGGATGTATTTCTAAAGCATGAAAAACACCTCCGGGATAACCGCACTCTTGATTTCAACGATCTCCTTGTTTATCCTCTGACGCTTTTCAAAGAATTTCCGGATATTCTTGAAAAATATCAAAAGCAGTTTCGTTATATATCGGTGGATGAGTATCAGGATACTAATGAGCTTCAGTTCGGCATGGTCCGGATGCTCGCCGGAAAAACAATGAATATTTGCGCCGTCGGAGACGATGATCAGGCGATTTACGGCTGGCGCGGAGCCAATATAAAGAATATCCTGGCGTTCGAGAGGTCTTTTCCGGGGGCGAGAATCGTAAGGCTCCTAACGAATTACCGATCGACCGGTCAGATTCTCAAAGCCGCTAATAGTGTAATAAGCAGAAATTCAGGCCGCAAGGTGAAAGAACTGGTGTCATTCAGAGGTGACGGTGAGGGGATAGGAACATTCGGAGCGGAAAACGAAGAAGCGGAAGCCTCATGGATATGCCGAAAAATAAAGTCACTTGTCTCAGAAGATGATTTCCGGTATTCGGATTTTGCCATGCTGCTTAGAACAAATGCTATGACGCGCACTTATGAGAGCGTTTTCAGAGAAAACGGTCTTCCATACAGGATTCGCGGGGGAATAAATTTCTACGACAGACGAGAAGTCAAAGAAATCATCGCTTATCTCAAATTCATGAATAACCGGCAGGACGAGCTCAGTTTCGAAAAGATTATTAATATTCCGAAAAGATATTTTACTCCTTCAGTAATGGATAAACTCTCCCGGGCCTCGTCCAGGACCGGCAGGGGTTATTATGAACTTCTAAAACATCCTCAAACCGTGGCCGGTTTTAATCCCGATAACTGCAGATATTCAGAGGAGTTCGTTCATTTGATCGAGAAGTACTCCGGTTTACTGAAGGGACCGTCAATGGCTTCCCATTTCAGAGAGTTTATAAACGAGATAAAATTCAGGGAAAGACTCGGGGCGCTTTTTCCGGATCCAAAAAATTTTGAGGACCGTGTTCAGAGTGTTGAGGAACTCATTTCCGGTATGGAGGCATACAGTTATAAAAACCGCAGTAAGGCCGACCTGTCTGGTTTTCTTAATACACTGATGCTTGAAAGCGCCGCTCATGACAATGAGTCGGAAAAACCTTCAGACAAAGCGGTATTAATGACTTATCATTCTTCAAAGGGCCTGGAGTATCCTGTTGTTTTTCTTGCGGGTCTTGATGATGAAGTTATGCCGAGCAGGCGCGCGGTTGAGGAAGGTTCTCTCGAAGAGGAAAGAAGATTGTTTTATGTAGGCCTGACAAGGGCGGAAACACTTCTTTTTCTATCATGGCCGAAAAAGAAAATCCGCTATGGCAAAGAAAAAGAAGTGAAAAAATGCCGTTTTTTAAAAGACATTCCGGAAGAGCTTATTGACGCCAGCATTCAGGCCGGTGGAGACGAAGATGAAAAAGCCGAGAAACGTGCGATTCTCGCTGATTTGCAAAAACTGTTCAACTGATCCTTATTTCCGAGGATTTTACAATTTACTGTAAATATTCTATATTAATGATGTAGAGGTGTTTAACACCCGGGAAAACGGATTTTTTATTTTTTTCTAAAGTTTTCCCTGAAAAGACCGATAATACTAACGGGTATTGAATGTTTAATTAAACAAGGGGATCATCATGGAAATACAAGGAAATCATGGACAGGGCACAGGAGGGCCTGCTTCAGTCAATAATGCTACATCACGGATGCGCGTTAGAGACCAGCAGCAGCAGCAAGTTGATCAGGAGCTCGGCAGCAGGGCCGAAAATCGCCGCGATGAAGTTTCTCAGTCTCGTCAGAACAGAGCAGAAGAAACACGCCGGCAGCGCGACACAGAAGAGGTCCGGTCTGAGCGTACGAGAGAAACCGAAACAAGAAGACGTGAGACTGAAAATCCTGCCGCGGCGCCTCAAGAGAACCGTTCCGGCAATGAGCCCGAGGGGCCCGCTAACAGTATAAATGTTGTCGGCTGAGAGCCCGGAAACCTGAATTAAAGGTATACTCCGGCAAGAGCCGCTGCAATGCCGGCAGCCATTACCGGCTTCATAAGTTTTGCTGTTTTTCCGGCCAGAGAAGGCAAATATGCTGTCCGTATAGCCATTATGATTACCGGAAGAAGAACACCCGGAACTGCGATTATATAGAACGCTCCGGAGAAGACCTCCTGACTTGCGGTCCAGGCGAAAATAGGAATTAGAAGCAGTGAGACTCCCGCCGCCATAAGAGCTGACTTCTTTTCACCGAATTTGACGGGAGCTGTTTTTACCCCGTATTTACGGTCACCTTGGACATCTTCAATGTCTTTATATATTTCTCTTAGAAAGTGGATTAAGAAGGCAAAGCCGGCTGCCGCGTAACACGGTATAAGTGATTTTGAATCAGATATATAGCCAATTTCTCCCCCGGGGCCGTATATAAAAGTGAATGCCGAAACCGAAGCCACCGCGGCATTACCGATAAATACTGTTTTTTTCAGAAAAGCATTGTACAAAAATAAAATGAAAGAAACCGCCGCTGCCGCTGTTAAATAGCGAAAACCGGCTGAGAGAGCAGACAAAAGCCCTGCAACAAGCAGAAAAAAGGCCGCGGTTAAAGCTTCTCTTAAGCTGATAACTCCTGTTGGAAGAGGTCTTTTGCTGTGGTTGATTTTATCTGATTTATGGTCAATTATGTCATTTTGCGCATTTCCGTATCCTGTAATAAAAAAAACAGAAAGAAAGACCGAAAAATGCAGCGCCAGGCCGGCTGCCGCGGTTTCGGAGCAGAGGAACAAACCAACGGTTCCCGCCAGGGCGGCTATCACGCAGTTAATCGGCCTGAAAAACCTGATAATCTGTTTGATTTTCAAATTATACCTGATTGTGATACTTATTACTGACAGATTTTCTAAAATATAGTATAATTATAAGGGGTTTGTTTAATGATTCTCCTCGCCTGATAAGGTATTAAGGGTATTTATCAATAATAAACTTTATCTAACGCGGCTTTTGATATATATTAAATGATAATAGAAAGAATGGAATAAAGAGTTTTAAAAGGAGTGTTTTTATGAATACCGGTAGAGTAGTTAATCGGTTTTCATCTTTTCTGACAATAATTCTGACGGCAGCCCTGGCAGTCCCGCTTTTTGCGGAAGCAGGGCTTTTTACAGGGACAAGGACCGAAGTTATTTCCGCGCTCGAAAGCACGAGCTGGAATGTCATAGAAATAGACCAGTCCGGAACAATCAGTGGAACAGAACCTGTTTACACTGTTTCCACTCAGGTGAAGTCTATTTATGACTCCAAAACAGGTGATTCAATTTTTGCTGTTCTCTCAACTTCTCCGCTGGACACCTTTCTCGTAGCCTTCGATGGTGATTCAAACAGCGTGGGGACCTATTTTGACGGTACTAACACATATGTACTCGTTGTTCCTTTAGATGCCGTCTCTTCTGATGGTCCCTGTCAGGGTTATTTTGACGCTGTTCCGATCTGGGATCCTCAGAGTTATGCTGTCAGAGTAGAAGTCGAATGTCTTCCTTTTGAGTCACAGATGGTATACTGCTACTTCTGGAAGGATTCCATCGAAGACTGGTCTGAGATCGGATCATTTGATCCTGCCAATACGTCCTCCTTTGATTTTCTGCATTGGGACACTTCTCCGGATTCAAATTACAGTTATATGCTTGTGGCCGAAAGTATCGGCGCCACGCAGTTTGATACGATGTACACCGATTATATCCCGTCGGCTTCTACGTCGGAAAATCTGCCTTTTTATACCGGTAAACAGGATTCTCTCCTCGCGAAATTCGACAGCACGGACGGTTTTATAGTACTTAAAGATCCCTACGCCTCAATAGCGGGAAATGAGGATAAATTTTATTCCTATAGTAATTTCAGGACGGCGTCGTTTCAGGGTGCGGATACCCTGGTTGACAGTGTCTATATGATTGATGATGATACGGGCTCTTCATATGTTGTTCTCGGTGATACCGTTTACCCTTTCATTCACTATGATGGTCAGTCCGGGGAAGAACTTATTCTTGTTTTCGATACTTCCGGTTCTTCTTCGTTATGCGGGCCTTTTACTCTTTATTCTTATTATGACGACATGGAAGGCGGCCTGCTGCTGAATGTTGATTGTCCTCCGTCCGGAACTGAATATTTTGATTTTTACCGTTCCACAGATATGGGGAATACCTGGATCCCGGCGGCTGAGAATTATACAACGCCGTCTTTTATTGACTTCCAGACAGGTTCTTCTGACAGTGTACATTATAAAGTTATTGCCGAATCCGGCTCCGGGGTACTTTTGGACAGTGCCTTTGCAATATATCAGGGTAATAGCGGACCAGTAACAGGAAACATGCCTTTTTTCAGTGGCGACTCCGCCGTAATATCCTCTGCGGTATCCCAAACCGGACAGATCGCTTTTTATAATCCCGGTGGCGACACCAATATGACTTCGGTTAGCGCGGACCTTCCGATTTATGTCGAAAACCTGTACTGGAACGAAACTGACTATCTCGTTTGGGCCGTTAAATTTGAATGGGGCCCCGATACATTGAGCGCGTTTGTCCTCGCCGACCCGTCCGACAGTACAAATATACAGTTTTACAATAATGGCGTCCTTTGTGAAGTTTTCAATAGCGGTTTATGTGAAGGTTTTTTTGATGCTTCTGCTTATCCGGATAAAGGTACTAATGAGATCATGATTCATATAAACTGTTATCCTTTCACGGACATGGCCGAAATGGAGTATTTTCACTTTGACGGCACTTCTTATACAAGTTTTAATACTCAGACCGGCGGTGCCCCCTATCCTGATGTTCCTTACTATGCAGGAGACCTGTCAGAGCAGCATGAATTTCAAATTGTCGCAAGAGATTCAGCTTTTTTTCTTTCCGATACTCTGTATTTGTCATATTCTCCGCCTTCTATGGTAGATAACGACGGTGACTGCGTGGATTCTTCCGTTGATCCGGATGATTCGGACCCTGATAACCCCACACCAGGAGGAGAGTGCGGGGGAGAGAATACATGGCTTCCGGATACTACAGTGGAGAGGCTTGAAGGGGAAGGGTGGATTGTGAATACACCCCAGGAATGGCTTGATGCGGTTATGGGTGATACGGTCGAAATAGTCTATAGCCGTTTCAGCTATTTTTATTCTGATTCTGCGATATATACGGTTGATTCCGCCGGTGTTTTTTCAAAAGATTCGACTTTCGACATTCCCGGTTGTACTGCGCCGCCGGAATATGAGGATGATCCCTATTACTGCCGCGAAAACATATTTAAAGTGGACCCTGATAATACCCTGATGCAGAATAATGTTTTAAAAACCACGGATTCCTCATTCTTTTATATTGTACCAGAAAATAAATCGAGAACCGCTGTTTTTGTCTCATCGGACAAGATGGACGGGGGGGCTGCTTTTATCATCAGTGGAAGCAATCCTGATGCTGCTTTGAGTATTAACGTACTCCCGAATGAAAGTGTAAGCCGCGAACTTTTTGAAGAAGGTGACGCACCTCCTCCTGGCGCCAATTATAATATAAGGCTTACCGGAGAAACTTACGGCGCCTCCTTTGTCCTTGACAGAAACATACCTTCACTTGTTTTTAACTGGAATGCGCCTTCCAAAACAGGAGTGTATATCTTCAGGTTTGTATTTGAGGATCTTGACTACGGAATGAAGGCGCAAAGCGTTTTCCCCGTTCTTGTAAGAAATCCGCTTGCCGACACATCCTGGTCGGCAAGAATAGGAACGAGAAAATACTCTGATGATCAGGATGCGCTGGAAGCGGTTTCTGCCGGCGAGACAGTTTTCTTTAATCCTGCTGTTATACATCAAAAAGCAATCGGACTTGCGGGGAAAAGGGATATAACTTTGAATGGAAACGGCGCGGTCTTCACATCTATCCGGATTTATAATGATTTTCCTGCTCCCGATGAAATTGAAGGCCTCGGAATAATAAATTTAAAGGGCTGCGAAAATATAGCCGTGAAAGAGTTTGTTTTTGTCGGTGAAATGAACGGGCCTTACAGTGGTGTTATGGCTGCTTTTACAAAAAACCTGACCGTAACCGGTAATAGATTTTACGGAATATCTCCGGCTTTTTTCGACAGTGAAGATGAAGATATGCTCCCATTCATGGGTGCGGTTACAGTTATCGGCGACAATCCTGAAAGCTCTGAAAACTCTTCCGACGGCCCGGGTTCCGAAGATGATGAAAAAGGTCCTGAAACTTTCTTCGGCGACATGGATACAATCTCAACTCTGTACCAAAGCAAAAAGGGTTCGCCGGGATTCTCGGCTTTCAACAATATTATCAGCGGCTGTCCCGGAGGTTTCTTCCTGATCGGAGCGGACAGCGCGGTAATTGCCTACAATACCGTTGACAGTTCTTACTACGGTGTTAACGCAATGGACACCTGTGCCTATCTGAGGTCCTTTTACAATATCTTTTCCAATACAAAGAAAGCATCTGTGACCCTTACAGATTTCGGCGACGGTATAAGTTCGCTGCTGAAAAATCCCGAAATTATGTTCAACCTTTCATGCACAAACCGTCCCGATACTCTTTTAAATCCTGAAATCGACAATATGGTCGATTCTATGCTGACGGCTTATTCTTCGTCCGGATACAATTACAGGGCTGCCTCGGCCGTTTTTTCTGACAGCGGTTTCAGTCCTTCAGGAGAGTCTCCGGCCGTCTGCGCGGCGGTTCCGCTTCCTTTTTCCGCAGGAGGAATACCCGCAGTGCTTAGAGATATTAATGGAAACCTTCGTTCAAGGGCCGGAGCGGATTTACCTGATTTGGGAGCTGTAAACGGCACCGGGCTTCCTTTCAGGGTAAAAAGACTTTACGGGGCCGCAGGGCTTTCCGTTAATTCATCCTCCGGCAGAGAATACCGATACAGCCTTACCGGAAACGGAAAAAGCTTCAGCGGTAAATATATATGTGAAGGCGTTTCCCGAACCGAAACAACACCCCCTGTTACCGGTTATTCAGCGCTATTTGACGGAACCTATAAGGTTGAATTGAGTATAAAAACCCCAGATACATTGGTTAAGGCCGCGGAGCGGACATTCACCGTAGCCGGGCTTAAATCCAGAATTATAGGATCTGAGAACGACGGTTGGCAGATGAGCGGCTGTTTTTCTGATATTGATTCGCTGAAAAAGCCTGTCTTTGGTTATAATCCTCTCGGGGAGTATTCCCCGGAACTCGGATACTATTTTGAGACAAGAACAATGAAAGCAGGTAGAGGATACTGGATTTACGGAGCGGATGACCGGCAGAGTATAAGTGCCGGTCTGCCGGCAGACAGCCTTGAGTCCGCCCCTTCTGAATCGGGTAATACGGGATGGGGTCTTATTACTTCTCCGGTACCCTATGCATTTAAAGTCCCCGCAGGCGCGAATGTGCTCAGATGGGATAACGGGGATTATATTCAGTCTGACTATATTGAACCCTGGAAAGGCTACTGGTATCAGACAGGAGGCGCTGTCGATATCTTTGCGTCGAAGCCCTCCGCGGTACTCGAGACCGAAGCGCCGGTGATCGCAAAGCTCAGAAAACTTTACAGGAATGATGACAACTGGGAAATAAGCCTCAGCGCGTTCATGAATGGCGAAACCGATGCCGAGAATTTTATCGGAATAAGACCTGACGCCTCGGCCGGTTATGATCCTGAATATGATATGGCCGAACCTCCCGCGGGGCCTGCCTCTAAACAGTTGTCTCTTTATTTTGACGGTTCATCATACGGCAGCAGCCAATATAAGTCTTTCAGAAAAGACATTAAAAGCGCGGCTTTATCAACTAATGAATGGACGGTTGTAATAAATACAGGTAAAAATACCGGTACTCTCACTCTTCAGTTTGGCGCTGGTTTCAATAAGGTTATGGAAAAGAGAAAGATTTTTATCGTGGAAAAAGGCAATGTTACCGAGATTGGAAAAGAGGGGCTGTACAGGACTGTTTCGAAAGGCGGCACTATGGCTCTGACGATTGCCGTAACCGGCGATGAAAATTATGCTTCCAAATACGCCCTTAAGTTCGAGCTCGGAGCGAACAGGCCTAATCCTTTTAATCCGGTGACATCAATATCATTCACGATACCTGTTATTTACAACTCCGGGGGAGTTCCTATGGAAAGGATAAAGGCAACCCTGAATATATATGATGTAAAGGGCAGGCTCGTCAGGACCCTTGCCAATAGAGAAATCAGAACCGGCAAGGTCTATAACACAGAGTGGGACGGTCTGAAAAATAACGGATTGTCTGCTGCCTCCGGAATTTATATTTACCGCATAAAGGCCGGGGATAAATTTGTTAAGTCGAGAAAGATGACACTTATTAAATAAGCAGAGCTTTTACTCCGGGGGCCGGTTTGTCCCCGGTTTTTATTTGGCGTGTTCGGTTCGGATCTTTATGAAAATGTCTTCGATTCTGAGGAAGGCTTTTACTATCTCGGGATCGAAATGCTTTCCCGATTCATTAACTATGATGCTTTTTGCTTTTTGATGGGGAAAGGCCTCTTTATAAGGTCTCTTTGTGGTAAGCGCGTCATAAACATCCGCCAAAGCGACAATTCTGGCCGAGAGAGGAATTTCTTCGCCCTTCAGAGGAACACCGACGCCTTTTTCAACGAGAAGGATATTTCCCCTGAAAATATTCGGATAGCCCGTACCGTTATATTTTTGATGATGATGATAGGCGATTTCTTTACCCAGAGTGAAGAATGAAGTGAATTTCAGTTTTCTCTCAAGTTCGCTTATTATGTTGCCGCCAATAATGGTGTGCATCTTCATTATTTCAAATTCTTTTTCGCTCAGTTTTCCTTCTTTTAAAAGAACTTCATCTTTTATCCCGATTTTCCCGACATCATGAAGTGGCGCTGATATGAACATCTCCTCAATATATGTGTCGGTTATATATCCGCTGTATTTCGGTATTTTTGCGAGCTCCTGCGCGAGCGCCTTCGAATAATGGGCTATACGGACAACATGATCTCCAGTTACCGGGTCCCGGACTTCCGTTATTTTTGTAAAGCCGAGTATGGAAACGTTCTGGACTTCTTTGACCTGCTGCAGCCCTTCTCTTACTTTTACATGAAAACTTTTATCCGAGCTCTTTTTGTAGAGTAGAAGCAGTATGAAGATTACAATATATATTTCCAGGAAATCAAAAATCTGAAGCATTTCGAAATACCTGAAGCCGGTTAGTATCTCTGAGAAGTGATAAGGGTTTAGAAAAAGATGAAGTATATGTATGAGTGTTCCTGCAGAAGCAGCGGCAATTACAGGATGCCTGTTTAAAAAAGAGAGTCCGCCGGTATTGACTTTTTGTCTGATAAAACCCATATTAATTAAACTAATTTAAAAAAAATCTGAACACAAATAAAAATTACAATAATTGCAATCACAGACGTTGTTCTCATGAGAAAAAAAGCAGCTGTTATACAGACCGATCCCGTACCTGAAAAATCCGTAAACGTAGAGAAAGCTCTGAAATCGGTTTTGTCCGCCGCAATCTCGGAGGCAGAACTCGTAGTATTTCCCGAGATGTTCGTCTGTCCCTATAATATACAAAATTTCAGAGAAAGCGCTGTTTTATCCGATGGCGTTGAAATGAATGCTCTACGAAAAATTTGCAGGGAAACCGGAATTTTCATGGTCGCGGGCTCGGTACCCGAGCTTACGGGCGGCTCTATTTATAATTCCTCATTTGTAATAGACTCCGGCGGGAAGGTTGTTGCGGTTCATCGAAAAGCGCATCTTTTTGATGTTTCGCTACCCGGGTTTCCGGTACAAGAATCATCGGTAATAATCGCGGGTAATAAAGCTACTTTTTTTAAGTGGGGTGGAGTTGTTTGCGGCGTAGCGGTCTGTTACGATATACGTTTTCCTGAGTTTATGCGCTTATATCAGAAAGCAGGAGTGCAGATTCTTTTTATTCCCGCCGCTTTTACATACCAAACCGGGAAAGCGCATTGGCACACCCTTCTGAAATCAAGGGCAATTGATTATCAATTTTATACTGTAGGCGCCGCCCCCGCAGAAAGAGACAACGATGGCTACCGAACATATGGCCACTCAGCTGTTTTTTCTCCTTCAGGGGAGTTGATTGTCTCAGCCGGTGCAGAGCCGCAGATCCTAATTTTTGAAGTGGACACAGAAGAAACAGCGAAAATAAAAGAAGCTCTTCCTCTTTCCCGGCATTACAGAGGTGATATTTACTGATGGTGCCCTGTATTCCCGTTATAGCCGGTCCTACAGGAAGCGGAAAGACAAAGTGTTTGCTCTCTCTTTCCGATGAATTCCCGATATCGGTGATTTCCGCGGATTCGAGACAGATATACCGCGGCATGGATATCGGAACAGCAAAACCCGGGAAAGATGAACAAAAAAAGTGTCCTCATTATTTGATTGATATTATTGACCCGCCGGATAAATTCAGTGCGGCCGATTTTGCTGCCGGGGCAAAAGACGCTATACACAAAATTATGGCCGAAGACCGGATTCCGGTTACAGCCGGAGGGTCCGGGCTTTATATCAAGGCTCTTACAGAGGGATTTTTTGAACAGGGCGGCCCGGATCCGTCAGTCAGAAAGGAACTTCAGGCGTTTCTGGACAGCAAAGGGCCGGAAGCGCTTTTCCGGCGGCTTCAAAACGCCGATCCGGAATCCGCTTCAGAGATACACCCAAACAATAGCCGCCGTGTCATGAGGGCGCTTGAGATATTTCTCTCTACCGGAAAAACAAGAGGTTTTCATATAAGTCAACAGAAACTTTCAAACAAAACCTCTTTCGGAAATTACAGCATATATTATCTTGATCTTCCAAGAAAATTACTCTACGAGAACATCAACAGGCGAGTCGATGAAATGATCGAAAAGGGGCTTGTCAGTGAGACTGAAAACCTCTTGTCAGAATTCGGCTCAAGCAAAAGTGCTCCTGTACAAACTATCGGATATAAGGAGACAGCAATGTTTCTGCAGGGTAAAATTGATCTGGACAAGGCCGTTTATTTAATCAAAAAAAATACGAGGAATTACGCTAAAAGGCAGGTTACATGGTTCAGGAAAGTGACCGCCCGCCGTTTTACTTCGACCGGGGACCTTCTGGAAAGCCTAAGGGAATTTTTCAAAGAAAATTATGCCGGCTGATCCGGGCTCTCAATTTTCTTTAGCGTTTCGCATTTGAAATTCGAGAAATTTCCGTTCTTTATTGCTTCAGAGGCCCTTTTCATAAGATCAGTGTAATAGGTGATATTGTGGATTGAGGCCAGTCTTATTGCCAGC
>CAYNYI010000087.1:0-12178 GCA_964401455.1 uncultured Fibrobacterota bacterium | reverse complement strand
GTAAATAGTGATATGCAGCCTCAGTTGGAAGGCTATGATTATATTCTGGAAAGAATCAGGTAACGGAAGGGCTGATATGAAACTGAAAGTTGCAGTTATCTCCGGCGGCGTATCTCCGGAAAGAGAAATTAGTTTTAGATCCGGTGCCGAGATAGCCCGGAATCTGGATCGCTCTCAATTTATGGTTTATCCTGTCTTTTTTCACGATTATTCAGAATGGTATTTTAAAAAGAAACCGGCTGGTCCGGATGATGCCTTTTCCCCTGATGACTGCCGAATTATGGGGGATAAATCCTGGAAGAAAGGAAATATCACCAATCTTGTAAATTATGACTTTGCTTTTCTCGCGTTACACGGAGGAGACGGGGAAGACGGCAGTATTCAGAGTACTCTTGATTTTCTCGGCGTCCATTATAACGGCAGTGGCTTTCTCGGAAGCCGGCTTGCGATGGACAAAGTCGCGGCGAAGGAACTATACAGAAAAAATGGTATACAGACTCCTCAATATTTTAATTTCTATCGGAATTTTTGGGGTGAGCTCGCAGAAAAGGCTGTTGCCGTCTCTGTAGAAAGGTTCGGGTTCCCGTTTATTGTAAAGGTACCTGATCAAGGCTCAAGCTGTGGGGTATTCAAAGTAAAGGATAAGTCGTCTGCCCTTTTTGCATTCAAAGAAATTTACAAAACAAGTTCTACGCTGATTGTTGAAGACTGTGTGGAAGGTCTTGAAGTTTCATGCGGTGTTCTTGAAAGCAACGGTATAGCAAAAGCGCTTACTCCCACGGCAATAATCCCTGAAAAGTCTGATTTCTTTGATATGGCTTCTAAATATGAGTCCGGCGGCGCAAGCGAAATAACTCCGGCGCCTTTGCCTGATGAAGTAACAGAAATGGTTAGAAAGACGGCATTGGAAGCGCATAAATGCCTTGGCTGTCTAATATATTCGCGAACAGACATGATAATAAAGGACGAAGTGATATTTGTCCTTGAAACAAACACTCTGCCGGGATTTACAAAGACTTCTTTACTTCCTCAGAATGCGGCGGCTTCAGGAATAGAGTACAAAACTCTTCTCAGCCAAATAGTAAATGAATCGATTGAAGGTTTTTCCGGTCATAAAGTCTGACAGAAGCGGCCATGAAAATTAAACCTGATTCCCTGATACTTTCTTTGGATACATCTTCTAAACAATCATCCGTTTGTCTTTGCCGCGATAAGAAAATTGTAGGCCACAAAATTCTTGAAAGTCCCGGATCTTTGTCAGAGATTCTCGTCTTTGAGATAGATACTCTGCTTAAAGAAAACAACGTATCTCCGGCAGATTTGGACCTGGTCGTATTGATAGACGGCCCCGGTTCTTTTACCGGACTTCGAATCGGTATGGCCGCAGTAAAAGGCTTGGTCCTTCCGTTTAATATACCTGTTAAAACTGTTTCAGCTTTAGATGCGGCCGCTCATGAATTATTTTCTTCTGAAAAGAATGCCGAAAAGATATGTATCGTGATTAACGCGTATATGGGTGATGTCTTTTATTGTATTTACAGGCGCGGTTCCGACGGTTCTCCTTTTATAGTGGAAGGCCCGGGAGTGAGAAACTCCGGGACATTTTTTAATGACCTTCCCGAAAAAACTCTTTTGGCCGGGCCAGATCTTGTCTTCTTCCGGGAAAAATATTCTTTTTCCGAGAGAGATTCTATAACAAGTTTACCTCCTCTTGCCGCTGCGGCAGCAGCCGAGGGAGTTCGTAAATTTAATTCAGAAGGAGCAGATGATATTGATATGCTTGTACCGAGGTATATGAAAAAATCTGCGGCTGAAATTCGCAGAGGGGAATAGCAAATGGGAGGTTTCGGGATTAAAAGATTGTTTCTAATTCTTTTATGGCTTTTAATTTTCGGATTGAATTATTACCTTTTTGAGGCAGGAGCCGAGCGGTTCTATTTTCCGAATGAAGAAACCGTAATGGAAGAGCTCTTTTCTCCGCAAGGTATTGAAAAGGCGGGTAAGCCGGCTCTTTCGTACTGCATGAATTCCGTTGACTTCAGAACGCGGCTTTTTCTTCGTTTAAAAAAAAACTCCGGCAGTATTTTTACTGAAGATGGTATTAACCCGGTTGTTTTCGGGGGCGCACTTTCAGTTCTTTCCGGTTGCGATCCGGAAGGTCTCTGCCCCTTTTTATTAGAACTGGATAAAAAGTGCTTAGCCGTTTTGAAAGACAACTCTACTTTTAGAAAAGATTCTGTAAAAGCTTATACAGTTATCGCCGCGCTGCGGGCCGCAAAAGCCAACGCGGAGTGTCCGCATCAAGTCGGAACCGTTTATGAAGAGCGGATTCCTGCAGAAATATCAAAAAATCTATCAAAGGCATACCTTGATTTTAAAGAGATAAACGGTTTCCCCCCGGGCGAAAACGGCGATAACGGATCTTTGTTAATTATGACGGCTTTCTTTTTTATAAATGTCGCAGCGCTGGCCGGGTCGGTATTTCTGAGGAAAAAACGACTCCTTGAGAGTAATGTCGGGATTTTTATTTTATCTAACCTTTTATTTATTCCGGCAAACTATATCCGTGACATAATTTCGGAGAAACTCGGAATGCCGGAATCTGGTCTTTCGCCCTCGGCCGATGCTTTTACGGTATTTCGTCTTTATTGGGACTTTCTAATATTCTGGGTGTTTTTCTTTAGTTTTTTTCAGATTGTTCGTCATTTAAAAAGTGGAATTGCAAATTACAGTAAAGCGCGGTAAAAGCGCGGAATTTACTCTTGAGAAATATGCGCGCGGGTTGTCGGATTTTAAAAACGCACCTTCGAAATATGTTTTTGGAAATTCCGAGTTTTTATTTGCTCATGATAAATCAGAACTTTTAGCCTATTTATCCTACCTATACACGGCGGATGAGGCGGAAATCCTGATGTTCGAAGTAAAGAAAAAACTCCGCCGATGCGGTATTGGCTCCCACCTGTGTGAACGTCTTTTTGAAATACTGAAAAACCTGAAAATATCATCTCTGTTTCTTGAGGTCTCCCATGGCAATTTAGCGGCTTGCAGCCTATACAAAAAACTTGGCTTCAGACAAAAAGGCATAAGAAGGAATTATTATAAAGAAACAGGAGAAGATGCCCTTATAATGGAGAAGATCATTTGATAAAATTCATACCGGGCGGGATTGTTCTTGCACCGCTTGCCGGGATTACTCATCCTGCTTTTCGCTCCGTCGTCTCTGAATATGGAGGATGCGGTCTATATTATTCTGAAATGCTCAGCTGTAAAAGCGTTACAGCGGGCGGAGCAATGAATAAAATTTATACCAAAAAAAATGAAACAGATCGGCCTTTTTTTTACCAGCTATTTTCAGGAGAAAAAGACGATTTCCTTAAAGCCGGCGCCTTACTTTCTGAAAAAAAACCGGATGGATTCGATATCAATCTTGGATGTTCTGCTCCGGAAATAACCCGTAGAGGAGCGGGCACATCACTTTTAGAAAGATATGACTATGCGGCGGGAATAATAGACGCTCTCATAAAAGAGACCGGGCTTCCGGTTAGTGTAAAAGTGAGATGTGGTATAAAGGAAAGAGATTATTCATTTATTTCTAAAGCGCTGAAAACCTTCGAGGATGCCGGGGCGGCTTTTGCTGCAGTTCATCCAAGGTGTGCTAAAGAAAAATTCAGCCGGAAAGCCGACTGGACATTTATAACAAGATTGAAGCAGGATTTAAAAATGCCTATTGGAGGAAACGGAGACATTATGTCCGCGAATGACGCTGTCTTAAGAGAAAAAAAATTTAAATGTGATTTTGTAATGGTTGGCAGAGCTTCGGTTTGGGCTCCCTGGATATTTAAAAAGTATCATTGTCTAAAAGCCGGCAAGCATTTTGAGGAGCCTGACAGAGAGAAGGCATTCTTTTCTTTTCTTGAGAAAACCTGCGAACTTTTCCCTACAGAGCGGACACGAGGACGTATTTTGGACTTCGCTTCATATTTTTGCATGCAGTTTAAATTCGGGCACAATCTCTATTCTAGACTGAGAAAATGCAGTAGCCTGGAATCTATACGAAGCGTTGCTGAGTCATTTTTTAAAACTTCTTCATCATCAGAATTCAGAAAAGATTATATCTGAAAAATACCAAAAGGTCAGGGATTGTCCGAAGAAATGGTATCGGGTCTGTCTTTTCTTCTTGCGGCCATTTCTGAAAGATATTTTAGAGCATTTGGGTTCAGATTGTTCATGCTTTCTTTGCTGAGCCCGCGGCTGATTGATGATGCGATCCCGTATACTCCGAGGCTGTCTGTCTTTTCCGGGGGTTCGGTGTCAGCGAAGTCGGCAGATTCTATAAGAGCCTCAACTTCTTTTATGTATTCTTTTTTTATACTGTCGCGTATCCGTCCCAGCTCTTTTCTTGAAGGAGGTATATAAGGAGCGTTAAAGACATTTTTTATGGATTTGAAGAAAGAATCGGGTTTCCGGTTTACGAACGCGGGAATTGGTTTAATACTGAAGTTCTTCTCGTATTTTCTGAAATTATTTCTTCCGGCTGTCAGTATTGTAAGGTCGGCATCCAAGGCGCTGAGATATGTTATTACCGGTCTTGAATTTTTTCCGAGGAATGTAACATGATTGCCCTGTGTAGAAGAAAAAGGGGCATAGCGGTCGAAATCCGCCGGTTCAAAATCTAATGTCCCCTCAAGTATTAAAAAATCGGTTATGCCTCCGGCGGTATCCACTGAGACCATGAAGTCGGAACCCGCGCCGTATGCGTCTGCATATGGTGTTTCTATAAACAGTCTGCTTTCCGGAAGTTTCATGCCTCTTGATGCGATATATACAGTACCGGCAGAGATTGAAATGGAGGTCTTCATTACCGCGTCGTTTATTTGTCTGAAAAAAACCTGATGAACGCTGCGCTGACGACACGCCAATTCAAGTTTGCCGCCTATTGAGTAACGAAGAGAAGAGTTTTGTCCGGTTATTATCAGGCAGCTGTCCTTGATTTTCATAGAGTTGTGAAGTTTGCGCAAAGCGGTGTCTCCCGGGTACGCTATTAGGTTTGAATCACCGCCTAAGGATATATTTCCCTCAATGTGAAAAGGTTGTTTCGGTAATTTTTCCTCGGGTGAACTGCATCCGGAAAGCAAAAGTTCCGAAAAAAACGATATGGCCGACAGAATGCTGAAAAAGAAGATTTTCCATGTATTTTTCATATAAATGAAAAATACCAAAAGTATCGCTTCTTTGTCAATTTTATTTGATAATAGCCTGTGCATTTTATAATTTTAATATTCCTGATTATTAATGAAACCGCCTATTTGAGAAAGAAAATGTAATATGAAAACAATTGGGATAAATACCGGTTCAAGCAGTGTTAAAGTTGTTGTAGTCGAAAACGGGATTATTAAACAGGCGCTGCACAAGGCTCACGAAGGAAACGTACGGAATACTCTTCTCGGCATCATGAACAGTATTGAGGGCAAAGATTCTATGAAAGCTGCCGTTACAGGTCCTGTTGGCCGAAAACAGGTTCAATTACCTGATATAATTGAACCGGTCGCCGTGGAAAATGCCCTGGCACGGAAAGAAATAGACGTTGACGCGGTTGTATCTGTGGGCGGAGAGGATCTTGCGGTTTATACAGTAAATAACCATAGAAAAGTTATAAATACTTTTGCGGGCAATAAATGCGCATCCGGAACCGGAGAATTTTTCAAGCAGCAGCTTTTAAGAATGGATATGACTCTTTCCGATATTTCATCATGCAGGGCCGGAAAAGCCAAAAAAATGTCATCAAGATGTTCTGTGTTCATGAAGAGCGATTGCACGCATAAGCTCAATAAAGGTGAGGCGACTAAAGAAGACATCGTTATGTCACTCTCGCATCTTATGGCCGGGAAAGTTTCTGAATTTCTTGTAAAAGCCCGGATAAAAAAAGGAAAGGTCCTTGTTACCGGCGGTGTCGCTTCCAATTTATTTGTGGTTGAAAGACTAAAAGAACTTATGCCGGAGGTCGAATTTGATGTCCCGCAGGAGGCGGCATATTTTGAAGCTTTCGGTGCCGCGGTTTACGCGGAGCGAAACGGTGCTGATGTACCAGAAGGTTCGGAAATATTCGACAGGGAAAAGGTCAGCTATGAATGTTTCAGACCAATGTCTTCTTATGAAGATAGGGTCGAATATGTACAGGCGCCACTGGGTAAAATAAAGGACGGCAGCGGATATATTCTCGGAATCGACGGCGGTTCAACAACCACCAAGGCCGTTCTGGTTAATATGGAAACCAAGGAGATTTGTTCTTCGCATTACGGAAGAACCCATGGTAACCCTATTGAGGCTCTTCGTAAATGTTTAATGGAAATATCTGAGGATGTCCAAAAAGCCGGGGCTGAAATAAAAATACCGCTTGTTTCGGTGACCGGTTCAAGCCGCGAACTTCTCAGTGTTTATTGTGAAACCTCCGGTGTCTATAATGAGATTATCGCTCATGCTGCGGGGACAAATTTTTATAGCTCTGATGTTGATACTATCTTTGAAATAGGCGGTCAGGATGCGAAATATGTACTCCTTAAAAACGGAGTTCCGGTTGATTACGCCATGAACGAAGCCTGCAGTGCCGGAACGGGAAGCTTTCTTGAGGAATCGGCCAGCGGAGATCTGGACATAAAAGATGCCAAAGAGATCGGTCCGGTTGCAATGAATGCGCAGGCTCCTTTAAAATTCGGAGAACATTGTTCCGCGTTTATAAATTCCGATATAAGAAAAGCTATACAGGAAGGGGCAATGCGTGAAGATATTACGGCGGGAATAGTTTTTTCTATTGTCTCAAACTATCTGAACAGAGTTGTCGGTAATAGACGAATCGGCAAAAAAGCTGTCATACAGGGGGGGGTCGCCAAGAATCCAGCTGTCCCGGTCGCCTTTGCAGCGCTCATGGAAAGACCGATAATGGTGCCGCCTCTGCCCGAGTTAATGGGGGCTTTCGGTGTTGCTCTGCTTGCCCGGCAGAAGCATAAGGAAGGCCGCCTTGAGAGAGGAAGCTTTACTCTTGAAGGATTAATCAAAAATAAAGTTGAATACGGACGGGAGTTCGTCTGTAAAAGTTGTAATAACCTTTGTCCGGTCTCAACCATTATAATTAATGGAAATAAGTATATGTTCGGCGGCAGGTGCAATAAATATGCCAATATGAGGCGCAAAACCTCTGTTGATCCTGGAAAAGTAAAAGATCTGGTCAAGGTCAGATCTGAACTTATCTTTGGAAAATATTCAGCTGATTTCTCTGATCTGCCGGAGGATTCTCCGTCTGTAGCTGTACCTAAAGTCTTCTCGGTATATAACCTGTGGCCGCTTTACTCCGTCTTTTTCAGAGAGCTTGGAGTGCATGCACGGCTTATTGAGGAAGTTAATCCTGCCGGTATAGAAAGATGCGAGAGTGATTTTTGTTTTCCGGCCGAACTCGCACACGGTATTATGCAAAACGCTGTTGACTCGGGATGTGACTATTTGTTTTTACCCCAGTTTAAAAGAATGCAGTCTTATGAAGAATCGGTCCATGCAACTTTCTGTCCGGTAATACAGGGTATTCCATATTATCTCCGAAAAGCTTTTGACCTCGATGAAAAAAGCATATTAAAACCTATTATAGATTTTGATGATGGAATTCTGAAAGGAAAGGGCGCTTTCATAGAAATGGCCCGGAAATTAGGTTTCAGCGCTGAGTCGGCCGGAAGAGCTTACCTTTCTGCCGTTAAGAATTTACAGGATTATACTTCGGAAACCATGAAAATCGGTGCCGCCTTTCTTGAAAACGCTGAAAAAGAGGACCGGACTGTTATTGCGCTTATGGGGCGTCCTTATAATGTACTTACTGATATCGCGAATATGGGAGTGCCGAGGAAGTTTGTTACACGGGGTTACTCAGTTATTCCGTTTGATTTTATTCCCTGCGCAGATGAAAAAATTGCGACCAATATGTATTGGTATTACGGACAGCAGAATTTGAAGGCAGCGTCTCTTATTCGGGAAAAGAAAAATATTTTTCTTGCTTATGTATCTAATTTCAGCTGCGCTCCCGACTCGTTTATACTTCATCTTATACGCTGGGCGATGGGTGTGAAGCCGTATCTTGTTCTCGAACTTGATTCTCATTCGGCTGACGCCGGAATAGATACCCGTATAGAAGCGTTTCTAGATATTGTGGAGGGTTTCAGAAAAACTGTGGGCACTTCGAAATCGCTGGAGAGACGGCCACGCTATGAAATGAAGTTTAATCTTGATGATTCTCATCTTGTAGATAATTCTACCGGCAAGAGAATTGAACTGAACGATGAAAAGGTTACTTTTGTATGGCCTTCTATGGGGCGTTTATCATCCGAAGCTGTCAGTTCTTTTTGCGTGCGGGAAGGCGTAAGGTCTATTACTCTGCCGGCGCCGGACGGACATACAACCCAGCTCGCCAGAGATGTGGCAAGCGGCAAGGAATGCATCCCGACACTTCTTGTTCTTGGAAGTATTATTAAATTTCTCTCATCTTTGCCTGAACGGGACGAAAGAATATGGCTTGTCTGTGTCCCTTATACCACAGGCCCCTGCCGGACGGGTCAATACGCAAACTTTTTTGCGCAGACTTTTATTGATATGGGTATTGAGAACATTGCTCTTCTTACTCTAAATAGCGATAATTCATATACAGAACTCGGGCCGTCATTTTCTAAAAACTCCTGGAGGGCACTTGTAATAGCGGATGCCTTCAAGGATATAGAAACCGGGCTCAGGGTTTTGTCGGAAGACAGGGAAAAGGCGCTTCTTAAATTCAATGAAATCTGGGAGGAGTTTAAAGACGTTGTCGAGAGAAAAGGCAGTGATATATACGCTTTTCTGAGAAAGGCTGCCGAGGAATTTAAATCAATAAAGAAAGCCAAGACCCTTGATGATGTAAGAAAAATAATGACGGTCGGGGAAATTTACGTAAGAAGAGATGACTTCTCCATAAGCGAACTGCTCGATAATCTGGCTGAAAAGGGTATTTATGGAAAAGTCGCCGGAGTTACCGAATGGTTTCATTATACAGATTATGTGCGTGAAAATAAAATTAAGTCATCCATTGCGAAAAAGCCTCTTTTAAAAAGGCCTTTTGCAAAAGAGACTAAAGAGTTGATGTATCTTAAAACTCTGGAATTCCCTTTTAAGAACAGCATTGAAAAGAAGGTAATGTCTATTCTAAGGCCTACCGGACTGATTCCGGACTATCCTCATGATATGAAAAAGATTATGTCGCGCGTGAATGAATTTACCCACATGAATTATACTACTGAAACTTCGGTTTCTTTGTGTGTGGCCGCCGAGGCCATGGAAAGCGGATATTCAGGAATAGTTTCAATTGCTCCCTTTGCTTGCCTGCCCGGTCGGTTGATTAAGTCTATTTTCAACCCATATGCAAGGGAAAGAGGTTATCCGTTCATCTCATTGGAAAATGACGGCCTGAAATATCCTTCCAGCCTGCTAAACAGGCTTGAACTCTTTATGCTGAATGTCCTCCGCTACGAAAACGGCGTATAAAATGGAAGACCGATATTCCTGCCATTAGTATTAATGATATCAGCGTGAATTTTTTTCCTGTCCTGACATAAGCGGAGGAAAAGTAAATTTCCACCTCGTGTTTGCCCTTTTCAAGCGGGAGTGCTTTGATCGTTCCGTAAGCCCTGTATATTTCTTTTTCTCTGCCGTCAACTTTTGCATGCCATCCAGGATAATAATTGTCCGATATAACCAGGAATCCGTCCGAAACCATTTCCGCTTCAATTGTCCTGTGGTTAGGAGTATATTCCTTAAGCTTTGCTTTTGATTTTGAGAGACTGTCAGTATCTTCAGTCTTCTTAAAATTCATCTTTTGCAGCTCAGGAAAATTTTCTTCAAGCATTACTGTGTTACGGTAATTGATTTTTTCATTACGGAGCATTCCGAGAATGTTTTTTCTTGTATCATAAATATAAGAATCCGCTGTAAAAACTCTGGGCATGGCCCCTTCATTGAGTATTGCCGCCGGTTTTCCTCTTCCGTCGGGTCGGAAAACCAGGTATTTTACATTCAGTAAATTCAAAAAAGGATTTGTGTTGACTTCATTTTTTGCTAGTTTATAATGAAAATTTTCCGAGGACCTTCCGCCTCTGTAATCTCTATACCAACTGAGTTCATTGTCATGAAAGCCTCCCGGGGTCTCTATTCCGAATACCGGAAGATAATTGTTGATTCTGTATGTTCCCGGTAAAGCATAGGCTCTGAAAGGGTCTTCGTCTGTTTCGATTGATCTAATTGCGTTATCCTTTTGAATATAGTCATCCGGATCTTCAGCTACAACAAATTTGGTGTTTATCCGGAAAAGGTCTGCAAGGGAAATAACGAGTATTGCTAAAATGAGAGTGTTTTTTTTAAGACCGCCTTTTAGATAAGACGTTATAAAATAAAGAATCAACAGGGCTAAAATTCCGTTGATCCAGAGGCCTATTCGAAAATTGGAGTAATTCTGTCTGAAGACGGCTTCTTTTTCGGATGTTATTCCGGTATAAAAAATACCTTTCCAGATAGATAGAAGACCTGTATCATTCATGAGTGTTATTATAAGCATAATGGCACCTACGGCGGCCATACCTTTGTAGATTGATTTTACCAGTTTGTCTTTGTCCGCGCCATTATCTGTTTTTTTGAAGAATTCAGAGGCGCCGGTAACAGAGGCCATCATAAGTCCGAATGAAAACCAGAACATTATCATGGATGGACCTCTGAAGAGCTTTACACCGGGAACAAGATGATAGAAAATCCTGAAAAAGGGTGTATTGCCTCCAAGCGCGTATATTAAAGCGAGCGCGGCTATCGCGCTCCAAAAAACGGTTTCGCGTGTTCTTGCGACAAAAAGAAAAAGTATGGACAATACAAGAACGGTTATACCGGCATATTCGGTATTAAGTTTGAAGTAGTTTCTTCCCCAGTAGGTATTGCCGCTTTCATGGGTTTTTGTTAACCCGGTGAATTCCGGCACTGCCAGAGAGGCTACTTCCTCGGGGTGCAGCGACCAGGATGTCGCATGTTCATATGATGTGTGCTCTTCGCTTCCCCTGACTGAATAGTTATTAGCGAATTTATAAGGTGCGTATAATTGTGTCATTGAAAAACCAAGTCCGAGAAATACCGCAGCCCAGAAAAAAAGAAATCTTATTCCGGTTTTCTTTTTGTCATTTTCTTTTTTCCATGTTGTAAACAGGCGGAAAACCATAATGAGAAAAATGCCCCAAAGGACAAAATATGTGAGTTGTATGTGGGCCGTGTAAATCATCAGTCCCAGAATAAGGGCAAAGGGGACGGCGTATATTATCTTCAGGGTTTTGAACATCCTTTCCATGGCCCATATCATTCCCGGCATCATGGAAGTTACGAAATATTTTCCGTCATGCCCTCCATAAATAAGGGAAACAGTTTCGCAGTTGAACATGAAAAGTACTGCACCCAGGAGGGCGGTGTTTCTTCTTATTCCATAGCAACGCCTAAGCATAAAAAATGTGAGTATTCCGCACAGTATTGTATGAAGTAGGAATTTATAACCGAGAGCCCGATAAGGGGTCATGATAACCTGAAGAATAGCCGCGGGGTACAGCAAGTCGCCGAAAGTTGCGTCTACAGTCGGCATTCCGCCGAGTATTAAAGGGTTCCATCTGGGGTAGGTTCCCATCTCCCGAAAAGCCGCTCTTGTGAAAACCTTGCCGTAATAGCCCTGCATTGTGTCTGAGCCGTATATCATTGTATCGGAAAACAGAAATGTTCCAAAAAGCAGAGAAGCGAGTATTACTATTAATAAAATATAGAAACGGTCGCTTCCGAGGGGAATAAGCTCTCTTTTTCTGTTTTCAGTCAGGTTCTTTTCTGGATTTTTCCTTTTGTTTTTCATATAGCCCCGTTTTAAAAGGTCTTAAAATGACAGTTGATGTATGTGGGTAATATATTTAATGATTACGCTTCGGTCAAGCCTATAAACAGCTCCGCTGGAAGCGGTACCCGTCGTATGCCCGGGCGCAATAAGAGACCTGAACCTTCCGTAAATTTTCACATCATCAATCCAAGCATTCATGAACTGATTCCAGGCGTTATGTTCTTTCCTGGCGTCTTTCTACAAGCCTTGAGACTGGCTTCTGCGTTG
>CAYNYI010000086.1:0-12402 GCA_964401455.1 uncultured Fibrobacterota bacterium | reverse complement strand
CATTTTCCCGTGACAAACCGCGGAACGCATTATGTCGAAAGCAAGGGACTTCGTTTTGTCGGCATCGGAGTTTCCGGCGGTGAGGAAGGAGCCTTGAAGGGCCCTTCGATCATGCCCGGCGGCTCACCCGAAGCGTGTGAACACGTAGATTACATTTTTCAGTCTATCTCGGCCAAAGTTGAGGACGGCACGCCCTGCTGCGACTGGATAGGGAAAGACGGTGCCGGCCATTTTGTGAAGATGGTCCATAACGGAATAGAATACGGTGATATGCAGCTTATTTGTGAGGCATATTTTATTATGAAGAACCTGCTCGGCATGGACTGCGATGAAATGCACGAGGTTTTTAAGGAGTGGAACGAGGGAGAACTTGACAGTTATCTCATTGAGATTACAAGAGACATTCTCGCATATAAAGAGGATGGAGAACCTCTTGTTGAGAAAATCCTTGATACCGCGGGTCAGAAAGGTACCGGTAAATGGACTGCTGTTTCCTCTCTGGATGAGGGTATTCCTCTCACTCTTATAGGAGAGGCTGTTTACGCGAGGTGTCTTTCTGCAATGAAGGACGAAAGGGTCGCGGCTTCAAAAGAACTCAGCGGACCCGCGCCTTCTTTTTCCGGAGATAAAAAGGCGTTTATAAACGATCTTAAAAACGCTCTCTATGCATCTAAGATAGTGTCTTATGCCCAGGGCTATACTCTTCTTAAAGCCGCTGCCGATTCCCACGGCTGGGACCTTAATTACGGCGGGATCGCTCTAATGTGGCGGGGCGGCTGTATTATCCGTTCTGCTTTCCTCGGAAAAATAAAAGAAGCTTATGATTATAATCCGGAACTTATGAATCTTCTTCTGGATCCCTTCTTTAAAGATAAGGTCCTCGCGGCCCAGGAAGGGTGGAGACGGGTTGTCAGCTCGGCGGTTTCAAACGGTATCCCTGTACCCGCAATGAGCACGGCGCTTTGCTATTTCGACGGATTCAGAAACGGCAGGCTTCCGGCTAACCTTCTGCAGGCACAGCGGGACTATTTCGGAGCGCACACTTATGAACGTATCGATAAATCCCGCGGGGAATTTTTCCATACCAACTGGACGGGCCGCGGCGGAGATACCGCGTCTTCGACATACAATGTCTGAGCAAGTTCTGAATAATGCTTACAGAAAGATATTCTGAAAAGTATATTTTTGAACATCTCATAGATTGCGAAAACTATTGTCCGTTTCCAAAAGCCATAGACCGCGAGGCCTGGGAAAGCCTTTTTTCTTGTTCTGAAAATGAGCGGAGGAAGACATGGCTTCTTGCCAAAGCGTCCGAAATCAAGACGCTTCCGTGGCCGAGGCTTCCGGCTGTATTGTATATGGATTTCCATAGAACCGGTAACAGGACTCCGTATCAGGAAAGTTATTTTGAACGGCGCCGCAGGCTCGGGATTCTGACCCTGGCTGAATGCATTCAGAAAAAGAGTGTATTTCTTGATGATATTATAAACGGGCTTTGGGAAATAATCAATGAGAACACCTGGTGCATTCCTCCGCATCTTCTGCATTACGATGATGACCCGTTTCCTGAATACCGGAAGGAACAGGTGGATCTTTTTTCAGCGGAAACCGCTTTGGTTACCGCTTTGCCATATTATCTCCTGAAAGATGACCTTATGAAAGTATCGCCGCGTTTCTGCGGTTCGATCAAAAGTGTACTCTTTGATAGAACCGTGAACCCGGTCCTGGAACGTGATGACTTCTGGTGGCTTTCGGGCCGGAATAACTGGACGCCCTGGATTATGTCGAATGTGATCGGTACTGCCGCTATTGTATTGAGGGACAAAGCTCTTCTCGCAAAACTTATAAGAAAATTATCTGTCTCGATCGACCGCTTCATAGATAATTACGGAGAAGACGGCGGATGTTCTGAAGGTCCGGCCTACTGGAATCACGCGCCCGCGTCTATGCTTTGCTTCCTGGAAACTCTCAGAGAGCTTACAAACGGCGCTATCGATATATATTCCGAAACAAAAATTGCCGCTATGGGAAATTATATAGTAAATATGCATATATTGGCGGCGGGTATTTCGCCAATTTTTCGGATTCACCTCCGGGTATCGCGATAAATCCGGGCCCCACCTATCGATATGGAGAGCGGGTGAATGAAAACCGCTTATGCTCTCTTGCAATCAGGCAATCAGGAAATACCGTTGAACAGCCCCTGCACCTGTCTTCTTCAGGCGCGTTTCTTCCTGATGCGCTTCGGGAATTATTCTGGATACCTGAGAACGCTTCTTCTGAACCGGTCAAACATAAAAAGAAAGTCTGGATGAAAGATCTTCAGATTATGATATGCCGGACATCAGAATTTGAGAAGGAAGGTATGGTAGTCGCTGCCAAAGGCGGTCACAACGGAGTCCCTCATAACCATAATGATATTGGTCAGTTTATTCTTTTTAACAATGGTATTCCCGTTATAGTCGATCCCGGGGTAGAAACATACAGGCGTGAGACCTTCAATGAAAAGCGTTATACCAATTGGTTCATAAGCTCCAAAGGCCACAATGTTCCTCGGGTGAACGGGTTTTTACAGGAAGACGGCGAAGAGTATTCCGCCAGGGATGTTGTCTTTAATGAAGCGGCAGGCAGTTTCTCTATGGATTTGAAAAATTGCTATAAAACTTTGTCGGGTCTTGAGTCTCTGGTCAGAGAGGTCATATTTAAAGAAGAGAAGCGAGAGGCTGTGGTAAAAGACGCGGTTATATGCAGAGGCCCGGTATCTTCACTGCTTGTTCCGCTTTGCAGTCCGGAAAAACCGGAGGATGTTTCCGGAAAACTTGTTTGGAAGCGGGGGGAAACAGAATTGACTCTTTCCGATAATCTTCGATACACAATTACTGAAATTGAATTGACCGACAAGAAGATGACCGCCGTATGGGGCAAGGTTTTATACCGGATTGATCTGTCTGCAGGAGTACATAAGACAACAAACCGTGTCGATTATTCACTTCGTTTTAATGCCTGTATTGACTAAGGGCGGCATTGCCCTTGATAATTCCTTTACAATACTTATAGCTTTTAAAGAGATATTTAAAAAGGAAGGTTTCCTGTATGTGTTTATTTAATCAAATGAGCTGCAGCAGCGGAAATGGTTTTATTTTCTTTTTATGGCTGGCTTTACTTGCGGTTTTGCTTTTTCAGGTCGTGAGATGCTTTCGGGGAAACGCCGGCTGTTTTTCGAAAACCGGAAACGCTATGGATGTCTTGAAGAAACGTTATGCAGAGGGAGAAATGTCGAAAGAAGAATTTGAGGAGAAGAAAAAGGACCTGCAGTAGACCTCTTTTTTTTTTTTGAAAAGCCCTTTGAACTTCCCGGCGGGATTGCGTCCGGATATTGAATATGGCTCAATATCTATCACCATGACCGCTTAACCGCGAGAAACGCCACGTTGCCAATCATCGGATGTTTATTTGCAGGGGCTGGTCCAAACATTTATTTTTCCTTATCTCCAGCCTGCGGCCAGATTTTTTAAATGCACTTCCGGAGTTTTTGCTCTGTATTGCATATGGCTTCCTGTTTACATGGGGCCGGGTTTATTCAAGGAGAGAAGTATATTCCTTTATCCGTTATTTTTATTCGCCCTTCTCTGTAAAGGGTGCCGATAGCTTTTTTAAAGACTTTTTTGCTTATCTGAAACTCTTTTTTTATGTCTTCCGGGGCGCTCTTATCATTGAATTCTGATTTCCCGCCTGCTGCTTTGAGATATTCCATGATTTTGTCTGCGGATGAATTAATATGCCGGCCTTGTTTCGGCTGCAGCGAGACGTCTATTTTACCGTCTTCCCGGATATTTTTGATATATGCTTTAATTTTCTGCCCTTCTTTATATTCGTCATATACCTGATTTCCGTAAACCAGCCCGGTATATTCATCGTTCAGGGCTACTTTTATTCCAAGATCGGTAAAGGCATATATCTCCGCGTCCACTTCCTGCCATTTTGCAAACACTCCGGGTTCGACGGTTTCTTTTAAATGCGTATAATCGTTTTTCATTTTTCCACCTGAAGTATTTACCTGAATCAAATTACCTGATAAAGCCGCTCTCTATTATGTATTATTTTTCTGCGCATAAACTACTAAAAAACATGAGTGAGGTTCAATTAATTAAAAAAGAACAGAACCTGCTAATATAAAACCTGAGTTTATGGCAAAAAAGCTGTCTTCTTTTGCCTTTTCATATAATTAGATGAAACCGGGAATTTCAGGTATGTAATAAATACCCCGGTAAAGACAAGGACAATTCCGGTTAAATCTATTATTTTCGGTTTATCTCCAAGAGTCGCCCATGCCATTAGCATTGTAACCGGGGGGCCAAGGTAAAATAAAGAAGCTACCTTTGTAGCTGAAAAACGGTCAATTAATATCCACATCAGGGAATAAGCTCCCAAAGACACGCCGAATATGAGCCAGATTAACACCCGGGTAAATGTAGGATTCCAGTTGACCGACAGTCCTTCGCCTATAACGGCGGGAAGAACAACGGCTAAAGTTGTGGCAAGGCTTTGATAAAAAAGCGACAATCCCCCCTGCATAGCGTGAGAGTCTTTTCTCAGACTTATTTTCCGCTGAAAAAGATTGGCGATTGTTATAGCGGCTACAGACCCAAGGGGGCTGAGCCAGGCCGCAATCTCAGAAAGAT
The DNA here is from genome assembly GCA_964401455.1 of uncultured Fibrobacterota bacterium. GTDB lineage: Bacteria > Fibrobacterota > OXYB2-FULL-49-7 > CAYNYI01 > CAYNYI01 > CAYNYI01. The sequence continues at coordinate 7,720 of CAYNYI010000086.1, read as the reverse complement.
CATGGAAATTTATGCGCGAAATTATCGGTAAAGCCACGCCTGAAAAACCGATTAATAAGCCGAGCCATCGGTTCCACCGGGTCGGTTCACCAACCAAAGGCCCGGACAAGGCTCCCGTAGCTAATGGCTGGAGAGCGGCGACAAGAGCCACTATGCCGGCGGGCACACCATACTCGATGGCATTTAAGACACAGGCAAGCCAGATTCCGTGCGCCAAAACTCCTATCAGCATTTGGTTCCGGACGCTGCGCCATCCCGGCCAGTAAAAACTTTTTGTGATATTGAGAAAGATGAATAATATCACGGTTAAAACAAGGTATCGGTAAAACAGGAGCGAGAATATTCCGGCATAGGGCAGACCGTATTCTGCTCCTATAAATCCGGTATTCCAGAGAAGAACAAACCCCGCAATTAAGAAGAAATTTTTATATTTGTTTTTTAGTAACAAAAAAAAGTAAAATTAAAAAAGGCTGTTCATGTTTTGAACAGCCTTTTTCAAAATTAAAAGGTCAGCCCGCTCTCGAATTATTCTGCGGGGGCTTCTGATCCGGCTGAGAAGTCGTTTGCGCGGTTTGCTTCTGTGCTTTCTTTTTGTTGTTGAACATTGTAGCGAGTTTCTTGATTACCGCAAACAGGGCCTTAAAGAAAATAATGACCGTTTTGTACAATAATTTCAACATGCTTTCACCGATATTGTCGCTCATAATCCGCTCCTTACTTTACTATGATTATGCTATTCGAAACCTCTTAGTTATACGATACAATATTTTTCAGCTTATTTCAAAGAAAAAAACTATCATTTGATTTATCCTTGATAACGGAAGATTTCTTTAATAAGATCCCCGTCTCTGGAGGAACCTCCGACCAGGAGTTCAAAATCTCCCGGTTCAACGACATAATTGCCTTGCCTGTCTGTCATCGCGAGTTCTGAAAAGGGTATTTTAAAATCCAGGGTCGCGCTTTCTCCTTTTTTAAGAAAGATCTTTTTAAATGCCTTCAATTGTTTGACCGGTGTTGTGAGAGAAGAGACTATGTCGTTAATATATACCTGGACGACTTCAAATCCATCTCTTTCTCCGGTATTTTTCAAAACAACCGAAAATTCAGGGTCTTCATTTTCGGAAAGCTTTTTGTTTTTTATTATTAGTTCTGAATACTCCCATTTTGTATAGCTGAGTCCGAATCCGAACGGGAAGACAGGTCCGACCGGAAGATCGAGATATTTCGCGACTTCTTCATCCGGAGGATTATGCCATCCCGGATACTGATCATAATAAACAGGGTGCTGGCCGGAATGCCGCGGGAAAGAGACGGTAAGTTTTCCCGAAGGATTTGTGTCTCCGAAGATTATTTCCGCAAGTGCGGTTCCACCCTCCATGCCGGGGTTCCAGGCTTCGATAACCGCGTCCACGCGGTCCGATTCCCAGCCTATGCACAGAGGCTTGCTGTTTATGAGAACGAGTATTACCGGTGTGCCGGTGTTGAAAACTTTTCTCACCAATTCTTTTTGTTTTCCGCTTAAATCAAGGTTTGCCCGGTCGGCGCCCTCGCCGTGCTCGGAAATGTCATCGCCGACCACCACGACGGCTATGTCAGCGTTTGACGCGCATTCGGTTGCCCGGCCGAGTTCAGAGGCAGAGCCGTCGGTGATTCCGCAGCCTTTGCAGTAAGTTACTTCTATACTTTCTCCGGCGGACTTTTTAATACCGTCAAGAACCGTCACTATATTTTCTCTTGGATGACCTTCTTCTTTTCCCGAACCGAGTATTTGTCCGGAACCGTAAGACCAGTCTCCGAGCTGGTTTATTGTATTATCTGCGTTAGGCCCGATAACGGCGATTTTCTTAATTTTTTCTTTGTTTAACGGAAGAAGATCTCGCGAGTTCTTTAAGAGTACAATGCTTTCTCTGGCCGATTTTAGGGCCTCTTCTCTGTGCTCAGGGCAGGAGAAAAGAGTTTTCATCTTTTCTTCATCAGGTTCTCGGCGGTCCTCGAAAAGACCGAGTTCAAATTTCTTTATCAGTATATTCCTGCACGCATTGTCTATAAGTTCTTCTTTAAGGGAACCGCTTTTAACGGCTTTTATTGATGCTTCGAAAAATTCCGGAGTTACCATTATCATGTCATTGCCGGCTTCAATTGCTTTAACTGAGGCTTCTTCATATGTTGCACAGGTAAACTGTTTGGTAACAAGTGTGCCCGTGCAGTTCCAGTCTGTTACCACAAAGCCTTTAAATCCCCATTCGTCGCGCAGTACTTCAGTTAAAAGCCAGCGGTTTGACACACAGGGTTCACCGTCGATAGACTGATAAGCGGTCATAAATGTGGCAGCGCCGGATTCGACCGCTTTTTTAAACTGCGGCAGAAATCCTGCCCGAAGCTTTCTTATTGACAGGTCCGCTTCGGATGAATCCCGGCCTCCCTGGGTTTCTGAATATCCGGCGTAATGCTTGGCGCAGGCGAGTATCGAATCCTTGTCAGAAAGTTTTTCGCCCTGATAACCCTCAACTGTCGCCTTACCCATTTCTCCGATAAGATGTATGTCCTCTCCAAAAGTTTCATTGACCCGGCCCCAACGCATGTCCCGCGCCACACAAAATACAGGAGAGAAGGTCCAGTGTATGCCGTTGGCGGAAGCTTCCCTGGCAGTAATCCGTGCCATTATGCGGGCAAGTTCCGGGTTCCAGGATGATGAAAGAGAAAGCTGTGTCGGGAAAACGGTTGCTCCTTTCTTGAGAGCATGCCCGTGTATGCAGTCCATCGCTATTATTGTCGGGATTTTGAATCTTGTTTCCATGTTCTCAGTATAAGCCTGTCTTGTTGTTTCCGGATTAGTCATATGAAGATATGAACCGGCATTTTTCCGGAGAAATTCGTTATCGACTTTTTCATAATATCTGCCGTCGAGCTGGCAAAGCTGGGCCGCTTTTTCTTCAAGCGTCATTCTTGAGACAAGATCTTCGGCCCTTTCCGAAGGAGACATTGTGGAATCAAGGTATAAAGGCTTATCAGACATACAGTTCCTCTTTCTAATTATAAAACACGATTCGCACTGGAAAGATAATACTTTTTTAAACGTTCGCCCTGTTTTTTTTCAGGGGATGGGATTATTAGACAGATTTATATTTATTCATATTAAAAATCAGGATGAGTCTTCCTTTCATATCCCAATGTTTTGTACTGTATGAACAATGAAAGGTCCTCGCCGTTAGAATGGGGACAGTACTGGATGGAATTTATACAGAAAAAAGCCTCCGAAAAAGAAGTTGAGGTTTATACCACCGACATGTTTGACGCCTTTTTCAGACCTCATCATTGCGGGCACTGTACTCTTGCCATACAAAATCCGGAAAAATACATGTTTCTCGACATATCTCAGATCAACAGCAGGTATTTCGGGGAAGAACACTGGGATACTCTTATGATGATAAAAGAGATGGTTGCACCTTATAAAACAAGGCCTCTTAACTGCACCAAGGTTTACGGGGGAGGGGAGTCGTCATGGGGTTCCGGGAAACTGGAAGACGGCGTTGAGCGATTCTGCAGGGACATTATCGGAGGCTGCGCTTCTGCGCGTTTTCACAGACCGAAGGCCGGGAACGGTTTGAATGAGAAAGCCAAGGGGGCAATCAGGGCTTTCAGAAAGCTTGAAACAGTATTTTCAGTGTGGGAAGTTAAACCCGACAATTCAATTTTGACCGGCAGAGAAAAGAATGAAGCTTATTGCTCCGTCCTTCCGGGAAAGTATTACGCGGTTTATTTCCCGGCCGGAGGCGCGGTTGATCTTAAAAAGGGCAAAGGGGAATATTCTGTCAAGTGGATAAGTATCAAATCCGGAAAATGGGGCCCGGAGGAGAAATCCGGACCCGGAGAATCGTTATCTTTAAATACCCCCGATGAATATGGGTGGCTTGCGGTGGTTTACAGATAATTATTTTATTAATATCATCTTTTTTATTAAGCGTTTTTTCAGAGACACGCCGGATTCCGGCTCTGTTGAAGAGGATGTCTCCATGACCGCGGTGTACACTCCTGCCGGCATCTCTGACGCGTCCCATTCATAGCGGAATCCGCCCGCGGATTTATGTAAGTGGTATCCGTTGCCGGCATTTACCATCCTTCCGCGCGAATCATAGATTTTTAATGCAGGAGAAGCCGAAGAAGTAATTCCGGACAGAGATATCACAGCCGACGGGTTGAACGGGTTGGGTTTTATTTCAAGGTTGATATTTTCGGTTTTTACCGGGTCTTTTTCTATTTTTGTCATCAGACCTTCTACATCATTATCATAAGAAACGAGTTTGAAATTCCTGTAAACTATGTCCGGCGTCTGATTATTGTATTTATCCCCGTAGCCCGGCGCGCACCCAAGCCAGATCCGGTGGATTACAGGCGCGTATTCGTAAGGACCGCCGTATTGTGCCCATTTTTCAATTCCGTCTATATATATCTTGAATTCTATGTTTTTCCATTCCACTCTCATTTTATGCCATTTTGCGCTGTTCCAGGTCATAGTTTCGCCGTCCGGTTCTCCTACCCAGTCGCGGTTATTGCTCGGGAATACAGCTTTTTCAGCTTCGAGACGTTCCTGAGTCGGCTCCGCGCAGTTAATGACTCCCTTTATTTTTCTATTGTCCTGACGGTAAAGAACATTATATCTGAAAAAGTTTCTTTTAAAATCATCGAAATAGCCGATAGGCTCACTGATTCCCCGGCCGTCATACATACAGAAAAAAGCGGGTTCACCGCCGGATGCAACTTGCTCGTGGTTCATTCCTTTGAATTCGAATTCAGCATATCCGTTTTCGACAGTTTCCGGAAGTTCGTAAAAAATATGTCCTCTGCCAAGACCGGGTTTGTATCCCTCCGCAGAAAATGAACCTCCATACAAAGTGCCGAACAGGGTACTGTTTGTCTGGAGGGTTTCTTCTAAAATGATTTTTTCAGCGGATATTACTGAAATCGCCGATAGTATAAGAGTCGTGAAGATTATAAGCTTCATGAAAAAACCTTTCTTTAATGGTTTGCCATTTATTTTCTTATAATCATAATTTAGCACGGGTTTTCTCAAATAAGTTCATATTAATAGAATAATTATGAAACAAATTGTTTTTTTCCGGTATAAATAGTTTAATTATAAAAAAAAACGGCGCAGCTGCGCCGTTTTCAAAAAAAGATCTTCTCTGAATGAAATCTTATTTTATCAATACCATTTTCTTTGTTAAACGCCGCCGCGAAGATTTGTTTAAATTCGTCTCAACAACCGCCAGATATACACCGGCCGGAATTCCGGAGGCATTCCAGGTATATCGGAGGCCGCCGGGAAATTTTTGCAGTTGCTGCTCATTACCCGGGATTGCGACTGCTCGTCCCTGCGAATCATATATCTTTAAAGAGGTGGGGGCGTTAGCGTTTAAGGATGCCGGTATACCCGAAACCGTGATAACTGTCGATGGATTAAAAGGGTTCGGAAATATTGCGATTTCCGGTTTTTTTGCTTTTACTGCTGTTTTCTCCGTTACGGCGGTAAGATCCTCCCCGTTTACTGAAACATCAAAAACAGTCAGAGGGCCGTTTTCCGAGTAAACCCCTATATTAGAAAATTCATCTGTGCCGGTCCAGGAATATGTGAAATTATAACCCGAGGCTAGCTCGGTTTCCTGTGCTCCTGAAGGAGTGCAGGAAATATCGAAGGTACTGTCAGCCGGGCGGATTTCGAACCGGAAAGCCACTGTGTCTCCGGTGGAATAATAGTTTGTGGAATCGTCTGTATAGGTATATCCGTCTCTAGGGTAGAATTGACCGTTTTTTATAAGGATATTTACAGGAAATTCGTTTACATGTCCGCCGGGCATGGCTGATAAACATATATTCCCGCCCGCACTTTCAGATAATCCGATTATTGCCTTCAGCGTAAGTGTAAACGGGTTGGTCCTCTTATTAAAATAAATGTTATTCCAGTAGTCTCCCTCTGAAGTAAAGTAAGATGCCGGCAGCAGATTTTCTTCGATATTGAAAGAGGCTGCGGAGGAGCTGAGGATTGTATTTGGTGCGGCCGCGAGGTCCTCTATTCCGCTCGCGGAAACGGTATATTCGCCTTCGGGCATTGTTGAGACTCCAAGGCGAACGGAATTGTTTTCTTCAAGAGAAACCCAATTGACAATGATTCCTCCGGATATTGAATAATTAGATGTTTCCGAGGCCTGGTTTGTATTTACCTGTTCACTGAATTTAATGATGACCTGGTTACTGTTATCTCCGGCGTAAGCGCTTTCTATTGCCGGAGGCGTAATGTCGGATTGTGTATTCACGGAAGTTTCTGGTGAGAAGCCGCTTTTAAGGTTGTCTCCGTTGACGGCTTTTATGTTATAGTAATATGTAGTATTTTCCTGTGTTTCTGAGTCTGTGTAAGAGGTTACGGCATTTATTTTAGTGAGTAAAACCGGGTCAGAAGGTGTTTGACTTCTGTAAATTTCATATCCGATAATTCCGCTTTCATTATCTGTGGCAGGATCCCAAGAAAGGTGTATTTTTTCCTGTTCTGCCTGCCCTTCAAGACCGGAGGGCGCTTCAGGTGCAGTATTGTCTGCTTCTGTGCCGAATTGAAATTCTGAATTGCCGGAAATTTTAAGAAGCGCATCCAGGCCGCTTGAGTTTTCTCTCAAGACTCTATTGTGGACCAAAAAAACAGTGAAACAGCTGCAGAAACAGGGTTGAGCTTTTTCAGGCAGCTGTTTCACTGAATTATGAATTATTACGCGATCCCTTCTTCCTCTTTCAGGCGGTCGAGTTCGCTCTCTTCATTTGAGCCGATTTTTTTTCTTATGTCTGCCACAACACCGTAAATACAGGGTATTACAAACAGAGTCATAAACATGGCAACAAGAAGACCGAATACAATGGAATTGGCAAGGGGAGACCATATCTTGGATTTTCCGCTAAGACCGATACCCATAGGTATAAGTCCGGATATTGTCGTAAAAGTCGTAAGCATGATGGGGCGCAGCCTAAGAGCGCCGGCTTCCACAACAGCGTCCTGCAGCTCCAGTTTTTCCACCGTGTCGCTTTTACCCTTGCGGATATCATTTATGAAGCTGATAAGCACAATAGCGTCATTTACCGCTATTCCCGCAAGCGCCACAACGGCATACATCACAGAGAAACTGAACGGCGTCCCGCTGACAACCAGATAGAAAATAACTCCCATGAATGCGAACGGGACGGTAAACAGAATTATCAAAGGTTGTATATATGATGCGAACTGAGTGCCGAGTATAAGATACATCAGGGCTATCCCGATAATGAAAAGAGGGATTATATTCTTGAAAGATTCCGCGAAGTCCGCGAACTCCCCGCCTTTTACTATGGACACTTCTCTGTAAAAAGGCTTGATATCCGAGTTGAACCAATCCTCAATTTCTTTTATTAACTCCGGAGCGGCAGATTTGTCTTTAATTTCCGCGCTTACCTTTGTATACCTCTTCTGGTCTTTTCTTTCTATTACCGTTAGTGCTGTTACCCGGTCCAGAGAGGAGATGTTTCAAAACGTTATCATTGCTCTGGACATTGAACGGAATTTCATGCTTGTTATTTCGTTTATTCCGCTGAAAGTGTCTTCGTCAAATTTTATTATTATTTCGATTTCGTCAGTTTCTATACTGAACACACCTTCTTTTTCGCCTGCGATGACTCTTCGAATTTTCAATCCGATCAATCACGC
>CAYNYI010000085.1:2271-12836 GCA_964401455.1 uncultured Fibrobacterota bacterium | reverse complement strand
GATAACATCCTTTCTTTGGCATGAGCCGAAAGCTTTAGCTCTGCCTTCTGCTTGGTTCCTGCAGTCCGATCCAGTAAAAATTATCTGTATTCTCTTTCTTTGCCTTTTTTTACTCCTCCAGCTTTCCCTGCCTGGGATCTCGAACCTCCGCTTTTATCAGGACCGTAAAATCCCTGGATATTTTCCAATTCTTATCTCGCCTCCTTCAGAATCATAAGTTAATAAATGGGTTTTCCGCTGTTTCTGTCTGCTGCGAAGACTCCGCTACGCTGAGTACATTTGCAACAGGCAGGTCCTGTCCGTTAACGGTAACGGTGGCGCCGTTTGATGTAAAATTTACACCAAGCACCTTATCCTCGATAAAGGTATAGGAATTACTGTCGGGATCACCCTTTGAATCTGTAATGGAAATATTATAAACACCTTTTCCGACCGGCTGGCCGTCGTTGTTTTTACCATCCCAGATTACACTGTAATCACCGGCGGGATTGCGGTTTTCTGTAATTATATCAGAAAGCGCAATATCCCTGACTATGTCTCCGCTTTCATCCCTGACTGTCAGATAACTATTCCGGGAACCTCCGCTGTGAAAGGCGATTTCCGCCTCACCGGATTCTGATGAATCAACATTTATCCGCCCGAGAGCGGCCCTCACATTTTTGCCTATAAGAGAGGTTGATGAAGAATTACTTATGGACATTGAATTCATATTCTGCAATTCTATGGACTCATTGAAATTCTTATTAAGTTCACCCACCGCTTTCTCAAGGTTCTGCGTTCCTTCAAGAGCCGAGAACTGGGCCATCTGGGCCACAAATTGTTGGTTGTCCATCGGTTTGAGAGGGTCCTGATATCTAAGCTGGGTAACAAGCAGTTCCAGGAAATCGTTTTTACCGAGTTCCTGATCCATTTCAAAGAGCTCACCCTCATATTCCTTTTTGATCTTGCTGCTTCCGGCATCAAGAGAAGTACCGTCAATAGAAGCCGAGACTTTATTAACTTCCTTCTTCTTACTTATGTCGGATACTGACTGGCTGACAGAATTTCCGATTTCCATTTTACGGCTCCCTTTTTATGGTTCAGGCTACAAATTCCATTGAATTATAACCATATCTTCTTCCTGTATCAGGATTCCCTGAAAGATTAAGTTCATACATAAGTCCGGAATCCGCGGATACGGCGCCCGACAGTTTCTCCCTGCCGCCTCGTTTGTTTCCTGTTCCAAACTCGCGCTCTTCAGCGCTGCTGTCGTCAGAAGAAACCGAAACCTCAAAATCCTGCACCTTAACTCCTTTTTCCCCAAGCGCGTCTTTGAGGGTCTGCATATTATTTTCAACTATATGCTTGACAGTTTCGTTCTCGACGCGCATTTTCGCGCAGAGAGACTCTCCTTCAAGATCAAGTTTCAATTTTACGGTTCCGAGATGCTCCGGCTTAAGCATGATTTTCATTTCCTGCCTGCTGTCTCCAAGAGTAACCGTAAACCTGTTTACAAGCTGACTCACGACCTGCTTTTCCGAAAAGCCATCGACCGCCTGCTGCGTCGGCAAAGATGCGGAAACAATCTTTCCGCTGTCGAGGGAGGTTGAAAGCCCTCTTATGCTCTCTGACGCAACCTGATTTTCTGCGGCAACGCCTCTTCCTTTTACCTGTGAAGCGAAATCCTTCAGCGCTTTTAATGCCGTAGACTCTTCGGCCGGGTGTTTGAGGACCGGATTTTCTGTCTCAGCTTGGGATCTTTCCGGTTTTTGTTCCGCCTCGGCAGATGCTTTGCCGGCTGTCTCCGATTTGGAATTCAATGACTCCACAGCGGCAATATTCTCTTTAGCGGTAACGGAGACATCCTTGCCTTCCTTCTGTTTATCGGAGGAAATTGCTTCTGAGGGTCTGTTCTTTCCGAGAACCTGTTTTTTAATCCCTTCATCTGCCGAAGCTGCGGAAGCTTTAACTTCCGAAGCCGTTTCCGCCTTCACGGAAATATCCGAGGCCGACTCGGCAGGAGCGGATGCTTCAGCCAGGTCCGTTTCCTTAAGAATATTTTCAGAATTGTCCGTTTTAACAAAGGCCGCTTCTTCATTTTCTGAAATAGACGCTAGAAGTTTTTTTAAACCGGACAGCTTCTTGACATCCTCAAAGAGCCCTGTAAGAAGATCAGACTTCCCGGAAAAAACGCTCTTAAGCTCTTTTCCCGTCTCTAATAGCGGAAGAGGGGTTCCCGCCTCCTCTTTTGCTCCGCCGGGACCGCTTCTGTTCGCCAGAAGTGTCTTCAAAATATTGAGAACTTCAGACAAATTAGAAAGGTCCGCTTCTGCAAGCATTTCAGGGTCTGCTCCGAGCTTTTCAAGTTTTTCTCGTATTTTGCTCTCGAGCTCAGACACGGCCTTTTCCGTTTCCCGGATTTTTTCTGCCGAGCAGCTCTTTTCTGTCTTCGCGGTCTTTTCTCCGGCAATCTCTTGCCGGCCCTGTCCTTCATGACCCCGCGATACGTTTTTATCCGTATCACCTCTTCTCACCGCCTCTCCCTTTTCAGCCGCAGACCGTTTTTCTCCGACCATGCTGCTGATCTTCTTTCTGAACTCCGATTCTTCCTGCGGCGGCGCTTTTTTTGCCGCACGGCTCACAAGGCCGGCAGCGCGCCGCAGCGGTTCGGACCGCAGAACAGAAATGTCCAAAGGCATGTTTTTCATGATAGATCCTCTATTTTTTAGCCAAAGGCGGTTGTGCCATTATTTTATCTATCTTTCCGGATCTGGCCGGATCGAAATTAGCTTTTATTTTTCCTATTTGTTCGGGGTCCCGCATTGCCCGGAACAGTTTTACTATAAATTCATTATCAAGAGTCTCAAGTATAGGAGCAGCCTGTTCCGGACGCATAGTCTCATAAATAGACGCCAACTTTTTAAGCCTGCCCTCGGTGAGATTTCTGTTGGAGTCCATCAGTTTCTCCAGATCTTTTTTTCTTTCTTCCAACAGATTTCTTTGCTCTGCTATCTCATTTTTTATATTGCTGAGTCTTTTCTCTTCTTCTTCTATACGCATTTCGCGCCGCCGGTGTTCCTCTTTTATTCTGCTGTAGTTTTTAAATGCCTGAGACATCTTTATCTGCATAGAGTCCTGTATTTTGGAATACTCCCGGTACTCAATTTTTTCTTCCACCGGCATCTCCTTTTTCTCTTCGCCGTATTCTACCCGCAGTATGCCGCTCATAAACATAACCACAAGAGTAACGAGCGGAAAACTGATGATTGAAACAGCGCCAATTGTGATTATGTCTTTAAGTCTCATTTATTGCTCCGAATACACACAACACATTCGGGATTCTTAACGCAATTAACATGCCATTTCTGCAAACATCAACAAGCACAAGCGTAACAACGTGTTTTTTTTTATGTTATATAATTCAGCAGAAAAAAGAAATGCCGGGACAATCCCGGCATTAAAGGAAATTTTTACCTATAGCGGAAGGAATATTGCACCAGAAATCAGGTGATAGCCTCCATCGCTTTTTCAATATTGACGGCAATAAGTCTGCTGACTCCTTTTTCTTCCTGGGTTACACCGTAAAGAATGTCAGCTCTTTCCATAGTTCCTTTATTATGTGTAACGACAATGAACTGTGTCTGCTCGGAGAACCTGCGGAGAAGGTTCACGAACCTTGAGACATTAGCATCATCAAGAGGACCGTCAATTTCATCAAGAATACAGTATGGTGAAGGTTTGACGAGATATAAGGCAAATAAAAGCGAAACGGCAGTCAGCGCCCTTTCTCCTCCGGAAAGCGCCGTAACACCACGCATTTTCTTTCCGGGAGTCCTCGCGTTTATTTCTATACGGGCCTCAAGCGGATCCGCACCTTCCTCAAGATCGAGATTTACCTCCCCGCCGTTAAAAAGCATGGTGAAAATATCACGGAAATTCTTTCTTACCACCTCAAAAGTGGACTTGAACTTTTCTCTGGCTTCCCTGTCAAGACGGGTAATAGTGCTTTTTATGTCATTGTAGGCCTTTTCAAGGTCGGTCTTTTGTTTGTTGAGATCCTCGAGTACTGCGGATTCTTTTTCATAATCCTCAAGCACACTCATATTAACCTCACCGATTCTTTTAAGCTTTCCACGCAACTCCTTTATACGTCGGGAGACTGTCTCGTTGTCATCTTCCGGATCTTTTTCCTCTTCTGGAATTTTCCATGTATCAATATCAATCTCATATTCCTCATACATTCTTTCACGGATAGAACGGCATTTATCCTCTCCCCGCGAGACGGAGACTTCAATTTCCGTCATCTTCTCAGAAAGCTCTGAATTCTTTCCGTTTGCTTCTCTTATGATTCCGCTTTTCTCGTCTATTTTTTCCTGGAATTCAAGGAGTACTTTCCTGACTTCCTCTTTTCTGTTTTTCACGGACTCTTTTTCATCGATCTTTATCCTGATCTCGGCTTCATAAGTTCCGATACTGGATTCCTTATCTTCAATCAGAGTATGGTCCTTTGTAATTTCTTCCTGTTTTCTGGAAATCATGACAGTATATTCTTTAACGTCACGCTCCATTCTGTTAAAATCGTCCATGGCTTTTTCATGCTGAAGCTCAAATCCGACAAGGTCATTCTCATACTTTCTGACCGCTTCGTCTATTTCCCGGTATTCCTTCTCAAGCTCTTCTTTTTCCGAAACAGTTTTTTTCTGGCCGGCTTCTATTTCCTCCTTAGCAAAAGCGAGATTCTGAAGCTCTTTTTTTATTTCATCTTCTTTTTCCCGGAGCTGCTCCGATTTTTTACGGAAAACAGACGCCTTCTCAAGCAGCGAACGTTCTTTTTCCCTGTTTTCCATAATTCTGTTGTCTATGCCTTCTATACTGCCCTGTCTTTCCTGCTGTTTGCTTCTTCCTTCGCTAAGTTTTTCATCAAGCTCTATAAGGGCCTTCTGGGCATCAGAGATTGTCTGTTTCATGCCGGTTTTTTCATCATTGTTGGAATCGAGCAATTTACGATTCTTCTCAAGATTCTCCCTGAGCGAAAGAATGAACTTTTCCCTGCTTAGAAGGCCGGGTACCTCATTGGAACGGTATCCTTCTATTACATAACCCCGGGAATCATATACACCGCCTTCGGGTGTGATACATTTTATACCGGAACCAGGAGCGGAGGAAATAATCTCTGCGGCCTTGTGTCTGTCACGGACAATAAGCGTGCGACCGAAAAGAAGATCTATAAGCCGGGTATAGCCATCAGAGGCCGAAACACAATCTATCGCTCTTTTTATAACTCCGTCTGTCTCCGCGAAAGACCGGTCGAGTACAGGGTATTCAGAATTTCTGACTTTTTCCATATTTATAAAACCGACCATACCCTTTTCTTCTTCGGTCAGTTTCTGGCGAAGCTCCTGAATAACCTCGGAATTTCCCGCGATAATATTCTGCAGGCGGCTTCCCATCGAATTTTCTATTGCGTCAACAAACTCGGGGTCAACCTTAATATGGTCTGCAACGATACCGAAGACTCCCTCGGAGCGACAGTCCTCTATAATAAATTTAACGCCTTCTTTGTAGCCTTCATGTTTTTTCTTGAGACCTTCAAGAAGATCAAGCTGTTTATCATCAGCATATATTGCGGACTCAAGTTTCTTCTCGGTATCAAGAATGCCGTGATAGCTCTCCTCAAGCGACTCAATTTTTTCTCTCAAAACTTTTCTGGATTCAATAAAATTACTGTGCTCATCGTTCAGGGCCTTCAGCTCATCGGCAAGTTTCTCGCTTTTCTCCGCGAGGGTTTTATTCTCCTCGCTGAGAACTCCGGCTTCGGAATTAATAGAATCGGCCTGCTCAATCAGGTTCTCGGCATTAGTTCTTACCTCGCTGAGTTCATTGTTCAAAGATGCGGACTTTTCAATATTCTCAATAAGACTCAGCTGGAAATCACCGCCTTCGCGGTTTTTATCGAGTATCTTGATATTGAGGTTCTTTCTGGCGACTTTTCTTGTCTCGAGTGCTTCCTTGAGTCCGTAAATCCTCGTTTTCAAGTCCGCTATACGTCTTTCAGACTCTCTCTTGCCTTCATCTAGCTGGACTATTTTCTCCTGAGAGGCCTTCGTATCTTCCCGCAGTCTTTCTATGGATTTCCGCGTCTGTTCTATGGTGTTTACTGCTACGCTGTGATTTCTCTGAAGTTCGGTTATCTCCTTCTCTTTACTACTCTCAATGGCATGAATCTCCTGCAGCTTTTCTTCTTTTTCCGATGCCAGGTGCTTGAAATTAGCTATTTCAGTTTCATTTTTAGCGATTCCGGCGCTGAGACTTTCTTTTTCGGTGGTTAGCTCCTTGAGGGCGATCTTTCCGTTTTGAAGAGAATTCATCGTTTTTTCGTAAATACGACCGTTATAAGATACTTCAATGCTGCGAAGCTCATCTCTGACGCTTCTTTTCATTCTTGCCTTTTTGACGTGCCGCTCAAGCATTCTCACGGATTTCTCCACCTGAATGACGGTATCATTTATCCTTCCCAGATCTGTCTCTGTGCGGTTAAGCTGACTCACCGTCTCTTTTCTCATTGTACGGTATTTGCTTATACCTGCGGCCTCCTCGAACATGACTCGTCTCTCTTCGTCATTATCGCTGAGAATCGAATCTATCATCTTGCTTTCTATAAGACTGTATGAATCGGCACCCATTCCTGTATCATAGAAAAGGGAATGGATATCCTTTAAACGGCAGGGCTTTCTATTGATGCGGTATTCACTGTTGCCGTCCCGCATCAGCTTCCTTGAAATCTCGACTTCAGGGTAAGCTTCCGGAAGGACTCCCCGGTTATTATTGACAACGAGAGAAACTTCCGCAAAATTATAAGGTGTGCGTTTCTCTGTTCCCCCGAAAATAACGTCTTCCATCTTGGAACTTCTGAGTGTCTTTGTCTTCTGTTCCCCCAGCACCCAACGTATAGCATCTACAATGTTGGATTTTCCGCAGCCGTTGGGACCGACAATCGCGGAAATACCCTTGTCGAAATGAAATTCGGTTTTGTCAGCGAATGACTTGAAACCGTACATAACGAGCTTTGACAGATACATTTAAACCCCTCTTCCTATCTATATTCAAATCAATAGCTTTACTAAAAAAAAGCACAACAAGTAGTCTTATTGTTGAAGCTAAAATACAATATCTTGTGGTTGAAGTCAAACGAAAAATTCAGAAAACCGGTGCGAAAATTAGAAGATTATGATATATAAGGAGATAAAAAAACGAAGAAAGAATCACAGAATAACGGCAGACCTGTCAATCCTGATCTCGAAGGGATCCAGCATAGAATTGATAAGAAAAATCCCGTCAAAAAGCCGTATTTCGGAAGCTTTTATTTCCTCTTCACGCAACTCTCCGCTATCGATGAGCTGTCTTCTTCGGGTACCGTAAAGAAGAGGACATGAGGGTGTATAGTATTTATTACCGGAGAAGAAAACAACGTTTGAGAAAGAGGTGTCAGTTACGTATCCGCTCCGGACTATAAGGACCTCGTCATATTCCCCTCTTCCTCCCCTGAGCGCCTCGAGAACTCGTCTGTCCGCATATTTATGATCATAAACAATATCATCACAGTAAACGACCTTGAGACTTTTTATTTTCCGCGGAGTATAAGTACGGTACTCAATTCCCGTAATATTTCTGCCAAACAGAATTCGGCACTTCACCCGGCCGGACTTTAAGTCTTCAGGCGGATCTATAACGGCACCGACATCAAAAACGGACACTTTTTCCTTGCCGAGTTCGCAGACAGCTCTTTTTATTCTGGCGTTATGGCCATGCGCGTTCACGGGTACTCCGTCAACAAGCCTGACTGTCTCAATCAGAAGGCACATAAATTTTCTCCATGAGTTCGCTGTATTCTTTTTCCGGATCGCTGTAGATTGTAATACCTCCGCCGCTTTTATAGATAAATCCCCCGTCTTTTGTCTTCTCAATAAACCTTATCATTACCGCACTATCCAGATCCCTGCCGTCGAAAAGGCCGAATACTCCTGTATAATAACCTCTTTGGTAGCCTTCGGCTTCTTTTATTATTTCCACTGTTCTCTTTTTCGGGGCTCCTGTCACAGAGCCCGCGGGAAGCATGGTAAAAAGAATCTCTCCCAGTCGCTCCCTGTAGTTCTCCCCCAGAGTTCCGCTGATAACTGAGCTCACCTGGATAATCTCGCTCGAGGATGTTTTAATTCTCTCTGTATAACGGAATTTCTCCACCCGGACATTTCTGCTGATTTTTCCAATATCATTCCTCAACAAATCCACGACTGTTATGTGTTCCGCTTTTTCCTTTGGGTCGGAAATAATCTCTTCCTCTGCGTTTTTTATGGAGGCGTTAATGGTACCCTTCATCGGGAATGTATAGATCTTTCCCGATTTTATCCGGACAAAACATTCAGGAGAGTACACAACGAAATCATCCCTGAATAAAAGCTTATACGGTGCCCGCGCGCTGTGGTAAACGGAACGAAGATCTAATTCTGAAGATATAAAAGAGGGAAAAGTCAGATTGGCCAGATATGTATTCCCTTTTTCAAGGTTGTCGCGTATTATGCGAAATGAGCGCATATAGCGATCATAGCTGACCGGTCGGTAATTAAAATTTCGGGAATCATAATGCTCGCCTTGCGCCCGGGATTCCTTCGGCGATTCCGTGCCCCTTATTTTGAAAAAGATGTCTTCCGGCAGATTTTTAATCGGTATTATTACCGGTCGGACGCAGTCAAAGTCAATAATGAACAAAAACGGCTCACCGTGCGAGGCAAGACGATTCATTAATTCCGCTGCATGCATAAGAAAAAATCCGTAGCGACTGAAAAGAGCTATTTTTCTACCGCGGCAACAATGTGCTTATTGGAGAACCAGTAGTCAAAAGCCGAATAGACTGTGTAAATTGTGATTACGACCATGGTATAGAAGGAAATCTGCGGTATGAGATTGTCAAGAAAGCCGCTTTCACCAAGACCGAAATAGTTGCGGTCAACCATCTTACGGAGTATAAGGCAAATAAAAAGCACCTGAATTCCGACAGCTTGAATACCGGCCTTGATTTTCCCGCTTTTTCTGGCCGCGATAACGATTTTCTTCGACATCGCCAAGACCCGCAGCATCAGATTGCCGGCATCCCTGTAGAAAATCAGAATTATCATTATAGTAGCAAGTTTAAATTCAACTGACTTATTCCAATTGGCCTTATCAAGATCAAACAACACCCCGGAGTCATAAAAGCATATAAAAAAGGAAAAACGGGTCATACTGTCGGCAAAAGGGTCCATGAGCTTACCGAAATCAGTAATCTCACCTCTTTTTCTTGCAATGCTGCCGTCAAGATAGTCGGTCACCTCACTGAAAATCGCGATAGCCCAGGCGATGAGATAAGTGGCGAAGGTGTCGAAGAAGAAAACACCTATAAAGACAAGAGCGCATATCAGCCTCATTATGGTAAGCCTGTTGGAAAGAGTCATGACAAAAAATCCCCGTAATTAAAAAAGCATTTTCCCCTGGGAAAGAGAAAATAATACATTCTGCCTTAAGAGGCAAAAGCCATTTTTTTTTCGGGTTTAACATTTTTTAATAACTTATTTTAAAAAATATGCAGATACTCGGAAATATTCTCGAATTTCTCGCGGCAGTCTTTGAGATAACCGTATTTCAGATACTCATCATTTTGTCTCCGCTCGCGGTATGCGGCTTTATTTTGAGAATACTGAAAATCGCTTTCGAAAGCCTGATTCCTTCGGCGTTCGGAACTCGCGCCTACATGTTCTTTGCGGCCATTGGCACCCCCGTACATGAAATAGGACACATTCTCGCCTGCCTCATATTCAGACATAAAATAACAGGCTTCTCTCTTTTCTCAAGAGAGGGCAGTTCTCTTGGATATGTGGAACACAGCTATGACAGAAGAAGCATTTACCAGTCCTCGGGAAATTTCTTCATAGGTCTTGCCCCGTTTATTTTCGGCTCAGCCATTCTTTATTTTTCTGTAAAGCGTCTATATCCGGAATTCTCTCTGTCAAAAGTGCCACTCCTTTCTTATGATAATATTAAAAACTTCAGTTCAATTTCATATTTCGCGGACTATTCTTTAAAAACTTTCGGTGCCGTAAAATCCAAATTAGATTTTTTCTTTTCGATTGAGACATACAGAAACTGGCGAATATACCCTTTAATAATAATACTTATAGGAATCGGGGGGCATATAAGTCCGAGCATGAATGATTTCCGGGGGGCGGCAAGAGGTTTCCGCGTTATATTTATCCTGATACTTATATTAAACGCGGTTTTTTATTTTTTTGGAGGAATCAGTGTCGAACTTCTTTCGACGGCGGCACTTAAGACCGGTATCCTGGTAAACATACTGATTTTTGCCGCCGTCATCAATTTTCTCGCTTTACTTATCCCTCTATCCATAATCATATTGAAAAGACTCATAAGTCTCTTGATTTAAAAAAGCTCTTGATTTAAAAAAGCTCTTGATTTAAAAAAGCTCTTGATTTAAAAAAGTTCTTGATTTAAAAAAGTTCTTGATTTAAAAAAGTTCTTGATTTAAAAAAGTTCTT
>CAYNYI010000085.1:0-2171 GCA_964401455.1 uncultured Fibrobacterota bacterium | reverse complement strand
GATTTAAAAAATGCTTCGGCTTATACTATATTAAATCTTAGCAGGTGTCAATGGATATAGAAACAAGAAACATCGGAAACTATGTCGTGGTGGAGCCGCGCGAGGAACTCGGAGACGAGACAAGCACCGACTTCATTCATTTCATGGAAAAGTCCCTTGAGAAAGGGCATAAAGACTTTCTTATTAATCTTGAGAATGTTCCAAGCATAAATATGCTCGGAATAGAGGCCATACTGCAGCTTTGGAAAATAATCGGAGAAGCCGGGGGATCGCTTTTTATCGCAGGGCGGCCTAAAATGGAAAGCCTGCCCGGAGACCTCATGCTTGATCCGGTTATAAAGATATATGAAACAGAAGAAGAGTTCAGCGACAATGTTCTTGGAAAGAAAAGCTCAAAAATCACTGTCGATTCCTCAGAGCGTAATAAATACCACATAATAAGGATAAAGGGCGGTTTTGACATAAATCCCGACACACGGGTTCTTAAAAAAGAACTGATGGACCTGATTAACAGCGGGCATAAATTTATCGCCGTTGACATGACCGAGATCGACTACCTCTACAGCAGCATTATCGGGGTCCTGTCTCTTGCCGCATCCAGGCTGAGAGCTGAAGAAGGCGACCTTTGCCTTTTCGGCCTTAAAGAAAAAATCCGGAAGCTGGTAAGGGCGGTAAATCTTCACAGATACATAGACATTTATCCGGACCGGAATTCTCTTCCGGAATAAGGCCTATCTCTCTACCCGTACCTTATAAAAAAACTCCTTTTCCTCCTCGGGCTTCAGATTCAGATCAAAAGCGATCATTCCCGAATTCAGTTTATTGTATGACAGAGAATTTTCAAGGATATCCCATTCTCCGCTCATTCTTTCCATAACTCTGATCGACTCCTTTTTACCTCCGGAATTGACAACACTGAATTTACAGCCGTAAATACTGACATTCCGGCCTTTTCTCTCAAACAAAGACTGTTTTCTTTTTACCTTCAGGTCAAAAGCTTTTCCGAGCCTTACTTTGACTTTTTCATCCACCGGAATATTTTCAATATTGTCCTCACCCGCAAATTCATATTCTTGCCCGTTACGGCGATAGACCCTGACTGTTCCGGATGGAAGCGGCTTACCGACTCCGCTTTTTTTATCATTAGAAAACTCAAGATAATTGAAAATATCCTGGAGGACCCATTCTTCTTTTTCACGGCCTGAGAAACCGCAGGGCCCTCCGACACTTTCGGTTACGCGTTCCATACTGAGATTCATGTTCGGAAACAGCCTGACCCTGACAGGTGAACCGGGTAAAAGATCCACCGGCTCAGGCAGACTGAAAATGTGAAACCCTGAAAAGGGTTTCTGCTGTGCTCCATCATTACGCGGAATTCCCGACTCCGCCCGCGCGAACAAGTTTCTTCCGGCAACAGGCCTGACCGGCCCGCCTTTATCGAAATTAACCTCTCCGGCCATAATTTTAACTTCAGTATTATTGAAAGGCCTGCCTGTGCGGTTTTCTATACTGACCCATGATTCGATAATACCCCTGCCCTTCTTCTCCGCATAAATTGAATAATCAGCCTTCCATCCGAGCCCGGATGTCATATAGGAAATCAGGATGCTGTCTTTCTTTTTAAGTTTCCCGTCGAAAGAACAAAGAACACCCGGCAAAAAACCTCTATTCACCGGCAAACTCGGTAAAACCACATTTCCCGGAGCACCAAGATATACTTCTCCGTCAATGGAAAACACCGGGCCGGGGCCACTCTTAATAAGCAGCGCCTTTTTCATGATTTCAGTACCGTTTTTTTCATTATAACGAAGAAGCTTGACAGTATCGCCGACAAAGCTGTCCATAATATCATTGTAATTTGCAAAAGCCTCAATAAATCGCAGACTCTTTATTTCAGGATCTCCGGATTTACCGGCCGGTAAAACGCGAAAGGATCCGGCAACCGCTCCGGAGCATATACTGTCAATCAAGAACTCATCTTTTGAAACAAATGATCCGATCTCTCTTTTTTCTTTTACTAAAGAGTGATCACCGCTGTATATGGTAAGGGAGGACGCCTTTGCAAAAGGAACGAGCGCAAGCAGCAAAAGAAAAGATTTAAGGATCACTGAAAACCCCACGGTAGACTAAAAAATATCCCCGTTAAAAATCAAACACGGCCCCCGCCCAAC
>CAYNYI010000084.1:0-12937 GCA_964401455.1 uncultured Fibrobacterota bacterium | reverse complement strand
TTTATATTTTTGAAGCGATAGTTTTTAGTGGAGGCAGTAATGCAGATTGAAAAAAAGGCTGAAGGCAAAATATGGCTTATTACTCTTCTGCCCGAGCCGTCACCGGAGTTAGCTTCTGGTTTACTGGAGAGTCTTGATAAAGCACAGGATGATTTTCCTGAAATGCTTCTTTTTGATTTTGAGCAGGTTCAGATTGTGAACAGCGCTTTTATAGGAATTATCGTAAATTTGTATAAAAAATTAAATGAACGCGGTTCTTCTATTGCAATAATCAGGATGAAAAAATTTCTTCGTCAGATTTTTGAGATTGCCGATATTACCAGTCTTGTGAATTTTTTCGACAGTTACCGGGAAGCCGAAGGAGCAGTTTCGGGTCGATGATTTCAATGAAATCCTTTTTAGGGATACTTTTTCTAATTTCATATCTTTATTCATTTGATTTGACTAAGTACATTGCAACGCCGCACGAAAAACTGAATGTCGGGGTAGGGGCAGGTATAACAAATCAGACAGAACCTCCCATGAAAAACTTGGAACCAGTTTCTTCTGCCATATTGTATTCCGCATCAATCGGTATTGGAGATTACCCTGTTATATGGCATGCAGGATACCGCTATGCTAAATATGAATATTACTATTACGAAAGAGGGTCATTTGTAAAAAGCGATGAAAGAGGCGCCGTGAAAAATTATTCTGTCCTAATAGGTCCGAGGCTTTATCCATTAAAAGGAAACAGAATTATACAGCCGTTTGCAGGAATTTATTTTGCTGCAAAGAATGAGACCGCTGTCAAGTGGGACGGTGCGTTAGGTACATCGGCAGATTTCTCAGGCGAAGTTTCTTATGGGGCGCAATTCTCCGCAGGAGCAGATATATTACATTTTAATTATACGTTTTTTTATATTCAGTTCGGATATGAACTATGCGGCAGCCGCTTTGGAGAAACAACCTCCGATTATTTTGCGGAGGCCGGTATAAAAATCGGAGAATAGTCTTATGAGTGTTCAGAAAAAGCTCATCATTACTTTGGCCGTGCTTTTACTCGTCATAGGAACAGGTACGGCGGGATATAGCTTTATCATGGGATGGCCGCTTCTGGACTGCCTTTACATGACGGTAATTACAATAACGACTGTCGGACTTAATGAAGTAAGCCCTTTGTCTTCGGCAGGAAAAATGTTTACCATTGCTCTTATTTTTTCGAGTGTCGGTATAGTAGCTTTCGCGTTATCCACAATTGCCAGCGTGATAATGGAAGGTCAATTGAAAAGGATGTTCTGGAGGAGAAACATGGAAAAAAAAGTAAGCGCCTTATCCGGGCATTATATTCTTTGCGGTTATGGAAGAATCGGTAAAACTCTTGCTGAAAGTTTGTTCCGGCACGGAATACCTTTCGTCATTATCGAAAAGGACAGCGAAATCTTTGATGAGATAATTGAAAAAGATTTAACGGGCATTCTCGGTGATGCACTTGATGATAAAGCCCTTATTGAAGCCGGGATTATGAATGCAAGAGGGGTGCTTCCGGTTCTACCTTCGGATGCAGATAATGTCTTTATAACGCTTTCAGCCAAACAGATTAATCAGAATGCCGAAGTTATCGCATGGGCAACAATGGAGTCCAGCCGTCGAAAGTTGGAACAGGCCGGAGCAAAGAAAGTCTATTCTCCATATGTGCTTGGAGGTAATAAAATCGCGCTTTCCATATTACGACCGCATGCCATGGACTTTCTGGATTATCTAACCGGAAGTGTCCAGGACAATCTTCATATTGGAGAAGTGGAAGTGGGAAGCGACTCTTCTCTTATAGGGAAATCTATTCTTGAAAAGAATATTTCAAAGGATTACGGTATAATAATTATCGGAATCAAGAGAGTTGACGGAAGTATGGTTTTTAACCCGCCGGCATACACAAGATTTAATGAGGGCGACATACTTATTGTCCTTGGGGAGCTTCCAAACATAGAGAAGCTTGAAGTTAAGGGTGTATAAAAAAGGTGTTTAAAAAAAATTTTGATTTTTATCAAGGATAACAGTTAAATTATATAGTAGTGAATACAGTTTTATTACCGGCATATATATTTTCCGGAGGTTGTTATGCGACTTTTTATTTTTTTGACAGCTGCGATACTAGTTTTCTCCATATCCGGACAATACGGGCTTGGTAACAATGCGCAACTGAATAAAGTGCAGGTCAGGAAACGGGATAAAGATACTTCAGGCGCTAAAGAGACTCAAATTCTTTTTACGTTCATAGATAAACCCAGTGCGTATTATCATCAAATTAAAAGAATAGCCGAGGGCAATTATGTCCTGGAGATTGATTTCTATGACTCTGAAATATTTGATAATGCTAAATTCCCGCTTGTAAACGACCGACCTTTCAAAAGAAGTACGATAAAAGAAATAAAAATTGATCTGAATAAAGATATTGTCGGCCTGGCTCCTGAAATGAAAGATGTGGTCAGAGTGACCATCCCACTTACAGAAGATGTATACTACGATGTTGTGGACCAGTTTAATAAAATACTTTTAACAGCTAACTGGCACACGGATCCGGATATGTCCAAGACCGCCATAGAAAAACGGGCACGACTTAAAAAGCGTCTAATTATAGGCTCTTCGGTGGGTGCCGCATCGGCGCTTGGTGTCTTCCTTGTACTTGCAAAGGATGATATAATTGAGGACCCTGAGCCGGATCCCAAAAAACCGCTTCCCGGCCCTCCCTCCAGAAGCGAGCTTTGATTTTAACATTCTGTTTATAGTAAAATACTTAAAAAACTGCAAAAAGATGGGTCTGTCCCGGCATAGATTCTACTACAGTCCTTCAATATAAACATCATAAAAATACCCGTATCTCCTTCGAGGTATTTTTATTGTGAGCCCAAATCAGGTGTGGAGTATCGATATCACCTATATACGTCTTAAGCACAGCTTTGTCTTTTTAACAGCTGTAATAGATTGGCACAGTCGTTATGTTCTTTGTAGAAAGATTATGGCGTACAGTCAAATACGGTATTTTTCTGAGAAAAGGCTAGACCACCTGAGATGTCAGCCTTGGTATTCTAACTTTGCACAAACCTATACAGTATGAGGGTATCGTAAATCGGCAGGAAAGATTGAAGTATGGTTTACAGTTATGCATATGAAGAAGCTCATATGCATAACTGTAAAAAATATATTATTTGAACATTTTTTCTGATGTGAAGCCGGTCTTGCGGTCCTTGAAGATGAGTTTCTCTATATTCCGGGCGCCCTTGGAAAGTGATCGACCCGTGAAAGTTACAAATCCGGAAGTATCCGTTTTTATGTCAATAGACAGATTCTGATAAGGAGAACCACGGAGAAGCTTTCCGGTTACAGTATCGTTTGATGTGGTTACTACTTTAAAATCAGAAGCATTGACCTTTATCGGGTCGCTGGAAACATTCCAGACGGAAATTTTGATATTAGCTTTACCTCTTCTCGATTTCACATCCTCTACTGCCAGCAGTATCCGCTGCTTGTTTATTTCGGGATCAAGCTGCTTCCCGAGGAGAGGCTCAAGATCGGTTGAAGCGTATCCTGAATAAGTCCCCAGGTTTCTTCTGTATATGCCGGAAAGAAATTTATCAATAGACTTGTTTTTCGGGTTATACTTGGCTGCAAGCCTCGCTTTGTATTCGGCCGCGACATTAAGCTGAGGATTCTTTTGAGTAACGGCGTTGCCGGCAAAGACTTTAGCATCACGCAGCAGCTCATCGGATATGGTGTTTCTAAGTTTCTTCTCAACAACAGCAAGCTCTTCCGAATTTCCGAATTTCTTTGCCTCTTCTATAATTTCAATTTTATCATCGGTATTCTCAACAAAATTAGAATATCTAATTAGAAAATTAACAAATTTGTTTTTGAGTTTAGGTGAATCAATTGTAGGAAGGGTTTCCGATATGTCTTTCATCATATAGCCGATTATCTCGTCATTTACTTCGTCCGGATTGAGTTCGATTCTTGCAAGAAGGGTGTCCAGTTTCTCCAGAGAAAGCAAAACAAGAAGCTTTTTTACTCCTTCAGGTACAGGTTTTCCGGTATTTTCATGAAGCTGAACCTGCTTAATTGTTTTTTGATATACAAGCTGAACGGCTCTTTTTTTCTCCCTGTTGTCCTCAATGGTTTTTGCGTTTTTATATTCTGTTAATAATTCTTTGGAAACATCCTGTGAACATGATGCGAGAATAATAATAAACACGGCTAGGAACAAATGACTCTTTGACATAAAAACCTCCGTAAATCTGATTCTGTATTACATTTAAATACTTATTTTCAGATTGAAAGTCAATTATAAATTCCAGGCCGGCTCTTGGGAGATACTTATGCCTTTTATTGTGTATTACAATCTTTTGACTATTCGGTCAAATAAGTTTTATCTTGAATGACATTAAAAACGACCGGAAGGAGTTTGTGTAAGTGATTAAATATAAAAACAAAGACATTGAGTCTGTACTCGGATCGGAAGGTATTTCCGAGAATGATTTGCGCCGCTTTCTTTCAGAGGGAAGCGCGGTGATATGCAAAAACAGGAAAAGGGACATTAAACCGCTGGCATTCGGAAAAGGCCTCCGGACAAAAGTGAATGCCAATATAGGAGCATCCGCAGACCGCTTTTCAATGAAAGAAGAAATTAAAAAAGCGTGGTGCGCTGTTCAAGCCGGAGCTGACGCGATAATGGACTTATCGACAGGTGGAAATATTAGAGAAGTCCGGCGCGCGGTCATGTCAGAGGTGCCTGTTTGTACAGGCACGGTTCCTTTGTATGAGGTTTTTTCCGGCAGACCGCCGGGAAGTACTGAAGTCGCTTCCGTTACGGACCGGGAAATAATTGATACTGTAAGCCGTCACTGCGAAGACGGTGTCGATTTTCTTACACTTCATTGCGGTGTAACAAGAAGTATCCTTGAAAAGCTCAGGGAACAAAAGCGTGTCATGGGATGCGTTAGTCGAGGCGGTTCAATTATGCTTGAGTGGATGGCCGGGACCGGAAAAGAGAACCCTCTTTTTAGTATGTATGATGAAATTCTCGATATTCTCAAAGACTATGATGCTGCAATAAGTCTGGGTGACGGTCTTCGACCCGGGGCTATTGCGGATTCAACTGATATTCCACAGGTTGAGGAGTTGAAAATACTGGGCGAGCTGGTATTACGGGCAAGAGAAAAGGGTGTAAGAGCCTTTGTTGAAGGTCCGGGGCATGTGCCGCTTCACGATGTCGCCCGCAACATGAGGCTCCAGAAAGAATATTGCCACGACGCTCCTTTTTATGTTTTGGGGCCGCTTGTTACAGACCGTGCGGCCGGGCATGATCATATTGCGGCCGCTATCGGGGGTGCTGTAGCGGCTATGGAGGGGGCTGATTTTCTTTGTTATGTCACTCCGGCCGAACATCTCAGGCTTCCTGATATTTCGGATGTGCGTGAAGGAGTCATTGCTTCCAGAATAGCGGCCCACGCGGGCGATATCGCGAAACAAATCCCCGGAGCCGCCGAGCTTGATCTTGAACTTTCCAGAGCCAGGAGAGAAATGGATTGGGAAACTATGTTCCGGCTCTGCATAGATCCTAATAAGGCCGTATGCTACCGTGATTCACTTAAATCGGATTCCGACGAGCAATGCAGTATGTGTGGAGATTTCTGTGCCGTCAGGCGCAGTTCGGAAATAAATATTTAAACACTTGATCAGATCCGGCCAAGTTTGTATAATAAATTTTCATAGGAGTTATAACTATTTCCGAAAGGGCTGCAAATGAATTCTGGCCGCATCCTTGTAGTTGATGACGATGAGGGAATACGCGAACTTCTCTCTGACTTTCTGGAAACTGAGGGTTACACCGTAGAAAAGGCTTCAGACGGGTTTTCCGCACTTGACACACTAAGCCGGGATAGTTCATTTGATCTTGTTATATCCGATATAAATATGCCGGGCATGAAAGGCTTTGAACTGCTTGACAAAATTTCTCAGAGTTATCCAGATATAAGACGTGTCTTAATTACGGCATATAACATAAACGATTATATAAACCTTGTCAAAGAACATAATATTGGCAATATTATTACCAAAACAACTCCTTTCAACTTTAATGAAGTGCTGAAAGTGGTAAAAAGCCTTATTGACAAGTCTTTCTTTGAATTGGATGAATATCTTGAAGCCGGCACCTCAGTCAAAAAACTAGCTGTGAAAGAGGCTTCCGGGATAAGCGATATTGCCGAGCAGATAACATCCGAATTTAAAATTAATGAAAGAGCCGCCAAATTCAGACTCGTAATAATCGAACTTTTGACTAACGCTGTTTTTTACGGACACAGGAACGAAAGGGGCGATGACAAGGAATCCTGGAAAAGGGATTTTCTGATTCCGGAGGGGGACGTTATAGTCAGTTTCGGCAGCGACAGCGAAAAATACGGAGTCAGCATTATTGACAACGGAGGCAGGCTTAAAAAGAAGGATATTCTGCATTGGCTTGACAGGCAGATTACTAAGGGAAAGGACGGGCTTCCGGTTGGGGTCTTTGATTCGCACGGTCGCGGATTCTTTATTTCAAGAGAATATATTGACCGGCTTATAGTCAACATAGAGACGGGGATAAAAACAGAGATTATCATTTTGAACTATAAGGACAGGATGTATACTGGTTATAAACCTTTGTATATCAATGAGTCATAATGTTCACCGTATGAGGCTTTTTCGAATGTCAAGCCGTCTGGCGGAGCGCACACAGGTTTATTGGATGATTTTCCTGAAAGCATCTTTATTATATCTTCAACTGAAAGACGTCCAAGCCCCGATTCCATAGAGGCGCCTGTGATCATTCGCACCATTCTATGTACAAACCTGTCCGAGGTTATTTTAAGAGAAACTGAGTTCCTGCCGGTAATAATTCTTAAATCTTTTACACAGCAGACCGTATTCTTATCTTTATTCGCGGTAGAGAAGTTTCTGAAGTCCTTTTTTCCGATGAAAAGCTCTGCTGCATTTCGCATTTTTTCGATGTCGGGTGCTTTTTTGACATACCATCGAAAATTTCTTCTTAGAGGCGACTTTGAAAATATGATTCTGTATGTATAGGTTCTGCTAAACGCAGAATATCGGGCGTGAAAATTCTCATCGGCCGGGATTATTTTTTTTATATAGATTTCTTCGGGAAGCATGCAGTTCGAATGATAAAGAATATCTGTATCGCATAGTCCTGGAAGCGCATCAAAGTGTGCAATATAATTTCTCGCATTAACCCCGGAGTCTGTTCTTCCGCATCCTGTAAACTTAACTCTGTTTCGGGTTATTTTTGAGAATACATCCTCCAGATAATCCTGAACAGTATTTTTGTGAGGTTGTGTTTGCCAACCCTCAGTATTTTTGCCGCTGAATTCCAAGAGGGATATATATCTTGTCATGTTTTTATGTCCCTGCTACCAGCGGCCGTTCGCATCTCGTCGATCAAGCCTCCGGTTAATTCTGCCAGACCGGAAAACGGCCGCGATATAGAAATTCCGCGCAGACGTTTTTTTAATCCCGGTTTATCGAGAAACCTTGAGCACAAGTAAATTGAGAGAGCGGTAGCCGATAATACAGAAGAAAGGAAACGATACCGGCGCAAAGGGGAGGCCGCGGATAAAAAAGCCGACACAAGCATTTGTGACGGGAAATATGATATAATAACCGCAATGCCGATGAGAGAGGAAAATTTCAGTGAAATCATTGCGGCCTGCAAAAGCCCACCATCTGTAATATTAAGTCCTAAAGGAAAGGAGGCGATAACTTTACCGGGCAGGGAGAAAGCGGCTGAAGCAGAAAGAACAAAAATGATCGGCAAAAAAGCCGCGAGCCTTTTCAAAAAACGCGAGAACCTTCCGCAGAAAAAAGAAACTGATAACAAAAAAAACAGTATTAGGGCGGATCCGGCCGGATTATCTGTCAGGATTACAGAAACAGAAACAAGTCCAAGCAGTATTAATCCGCTGTATTGGAGAAAATTCTTTTTCATTTAGGCTAAATATAATAATTTATTTGTGTTATGAATAATTCATAATTATTTTATTAATATAGGATATTAATTAAATCAAATATAATATGTTACGATATTTTACAATTCTCTTTGTATCACAGATAATCAGTGCTTCCATTCTTATTTCTGACTTTGCTATAGCTAAGAATATCGACGGTGTCAGCCAGAAGGACCTTGCGCACTCTCTTCGGGCAAAGCTGACGGCATCCGGCAACGAAGTGCTTTCTCATGAAAAGATGCTTTTAAAAAAAGACACTTCGCAGCTTATATGCGATGACAGTTCCTGTGCTCTGGCTCTCGGGGAATTTTTCGGTACCGATGAAGTAATTTTCGGCGGTCTCAAGATGAATAAAGATAAAAATGAATATACTTTATCGGCCAGAAGGCTTAAGGTCTCGGAAAAAAAAATAACACGCAGAGAAACTGTTAGCTACGGTGACATAACAGAAACCGGTACAGTCTGGGTATCGGTTCTCGCCAAAAAAATGCAGGGTGTCGCTGTAAAAAACAATTTCGTCTCAGACCTTACAAACAGATCCAGATCACTCAGTAAAAAATATACCGAAAATACAAAAAAACTGAAATCGCTTGAAAAACTCAGGTTGTCGGCGATAGCCGCTAATTCATCAGAAAAACCTGAAAAAAAAGAACAAGTTTCCGTCAAGAAGGAATCGAAACCGGTTTCGGAATTGAAAAAGGCGTCCGCCTCACCCGGTTCTCAAGTATCGGAACCAGATACAAAGGCTGTCGTTGAAGCGGTTGAAGATGAGGACTCTTCAAATACCGGGATTGAAGACGTTGTTCGGACTCTTCCGCAAGAAACCGTCCCGCAGACCAAGGATGACGAAGAGTATATTACCGAGGCAAAGCGCCTTCTTGAGCTTGGTGACATGAAAGGCGCCGTGGAATCGTATAAAAAAGCGATTGATGTCAATCCTGAAAATTATTTGGCATTCTGCGAACTCGGTGCTGTCTACTATAAAATGGGAAAACCGGATAACGCTTTGTTTTATTTGAAAAAAAGCCTTGATCTTAATGATGATTATTATTTGACCCACTATAACCTCGGTCTCGTGTATAACCGTATCGGTAAAAGTTCACTCGCCAGGCGGGAATATGAAAAAGTCATAGCACAAAGACCTGATTATGTCAGCGCTTATAATAATATCGCTTCTATCGCGGAGCGTTCCGGAAACCTTGAAGAAGCCATTGAGTACTACAAACTCGCGCTTTCAAAAGATGATAATTATTGCAGGGCATATTACAACCTTGGGCTGCTTCATGAAAGAAAAGAACCTGCAAAAGCATCGGAATTTTATGAAGGATGCATAAAATGCGGGATGTCTGGAGGAAAAAACGGCCGTATTTGGGTAAATAAAGCCCAGAAAAGGCTTGATATTCTAAGTGCCTACTGATACGGAATTGTACTTTTTTCAGCTATTTCCCGTTTTTTATTGACTGATTACTAATTGTTTATATATCTTCAATTGTTTAATGCACTTAATCCTTTCTTGGGGGGGCGGAATATCTCTGGATTTAGAAAAATTAAAATCACAAGTTATTTCTGTCGATATATAGAACTGTAATGAAAAAATTTTCGTCTTATATATTCATGGTGATTCTCTCTGCGGGCCTTTTTTGCGCTTCTTTGGGCGCTGTGGGAGAATATGTGCTTCGCCCCGGAGATGTTATAAAAATAGTGGTAGTCGACCATGAGGAGTTTTCTCAAAAAGCCAAGATCAGGCCGGACGGAAAAATCAATTATCCGGTCCTCGGTGAGATCGAGGTCAACGGTTTGACTCCCGCCCAGCTCCAAAAAGTGATGGAAGAAAAGCTGGCTCCTTATATCAACAACGTTGTGGTGTCTATAGGAATTGAAGCCTATTTTTCAAATAAAATATTTGTAATAGGTGAAGTTTTCAGGGCCGGGGAATATCAGATATTTCAGCCCATAGACATACTGAAGGCATTAGCGCTGGCCGGAGGATTGAAGTCCAAGGGTGTCAAGGAACTTAGAATTGTAAGATCTAACGGCGAGGTGCTTACAGTCGATTTTAAGAAGTTTTTTCAAAAGAAGTCTCAGAAGGAATGGGAAGAATTTACACTTTATCCGGGAGATACTCTGTATGTACCCGAAGCCTTTAAATTCAACTGGTCTCTTTTAACAACAATATTATCAATAATTAACATTTCTGTAAATATCTGGGTGGTTCTCGGGAGATAATACAGGCAGTATCATCATTATATGGCTCCGGCATCTGTTTTTGACAAATTTATCACCATAGGGGGAGGTAAAGGAGGTGTCGGCAAGACTACCGCCGCCGCCGGCATTGCTGCTGCTCTTGCACTGTCGGGTCACAAGGTTATTATTATTGATGCCGATCTTGATGCTCCGAATCTTCATCTTTTTTTGGGGATAAAAAGACCCCGGAAAACTATGAACGAATATCTTTTCGGCAACAGTAATCTTGAAGAGGTAATATGTGAAACATGTTTTTCGAATCTCAGCATGATTTGCGGAGCCGGAGGTATACTTGAACTTTCTAATCCCGGTTTTCAGCATAAACAGAAAATTATCACAAACCTGATAAAGCAGAGGGCAGATTTTTATATTATTGATATAGGAGCAGGGTCGGATATTACCGCTTCTGATTTTTTCTCGCTTTCAAAAAGAGGTATTATTGTGCTGGATGTCTCCCCGGCTTCACTTGAAAATGCCTATGGGGCATTAAAAAACAGTATTGTCAGAAAACTGATGCTTTTATTTCATGATAAACCTGTAATACGGGACCGGATAATTTTTAATTCCAACCCCGTTAAAGCCGGAGGTTTTATTCCCCTGGAACGGGTTATTCTGAATTCTTGTGCAGGCGATACTCCGGCTTCAGAAAAAGCGTTTGAAGCATTGAAACAATTCAGACCCATGGTGATAGTTAATAATGTTATGGAGAGAAAGGACGCTGAACTGGGTAGACGTTTTTCGCAAATAGTAAAGAAATATCTTAATGTTGACTGCTCTTACATCGGATACATAGTTGACGATCCGGATGTTAAGTTGGCGCTCCGGGCCGTAAAGCCGCTCCCTCTTTTTAACCCCGATTCGAGGGGCTACAGATGTCTTAAGACAATCGCGGACAGAATCAAGAAAATTTATGAAGGCGGGGAGAACTATGCCTGAAGGCGGATTTGACCTAAATGAATTTGATGATATTCTGGATCCCGGTAAGAACAGAAAGGAATCGGAAAGTCATCCGCCGGAATCTTCCCACAAAAAGCAGGAAGAAATAAAGCCTTTACCCGGCACGGCCGTAAAATCTGGAGAACACGCTAACACGGCTCATGAAGGCGGCTCGGATAAACCGGGGTCGAAGTCTGAGCCTCCGGGATTCCAGACAGCTTCATATTCTTCTCAGGAAGGGGACGATGATGACGAGAAAATAGACTTCCTCCGGTATCTTGCTATAATTCTCCGATATAGATATGTTGTAACGGCGGTTGTTATCTCGGTTATGATTCTGGGATTCCTGTCTGTCCTGACTTCTCCGGATATGTATAAAGCTTCAACCAGAATAATGCTGCGCGCCAAAAAAGTTGAAATAGTCCGTCCCACTTACGATGATTACTATTTCAAGATGAATAAGCTGAATACCGCCATAATGGTTATTAAATCGCCCGAAATAGCCGAAAGAGTAATAAAGAGGCTCAACCTGCCTTTTAAACCGTCCTTCCTTGCGAACAGTCTTAACGTAGAGAGCATTGAAGAAACCAATATTATGCAGATCGGTATTACACTGAACGACCCGCTTCTTGCGGCGCAGTGTGTTAACGCATCGGCACAGGAGTTTATTAACTACCAGCTTGAAATAGACAGAAGAGAAATTACCGACGCCATAGCCTATATAAAAGAGCAGATAAAAAAGACCGGAAATGAACTTGCTGAAAAGGAAAACGCTCTGCGCGTATTTCAGGAAGAAAACAAAATGGTTGAGATGAATGTCGAGACAAATTCCAATATGGCAAAGCTTGCCGAAATGGAGATGATGCTCAAAAACACCTCGATTGACATTGTTGATAAGGAAAAGCAGGTGGCGAAAATCGAATCTCTGATGAAGCGTGAAAATATATACGTTAACCAGACACTTACTATAGACAACACCTATCAGCAGCAGCTGCAGAGACTGAATCTTGATTTGGCTAAGCAGCTTTCAGAAGGGGGCGAACAGAGTCGTACTGTAAAGATTATACGTGAAAATATTGAAAACTTAAAAGAGATGATAAAGCTTAAGAATGCGGAAGGAAATACAGCTGTAAGCCGGACACAGACACTCAACCCGTCTCTTGTGAACCTTAAGCAGAGCTATAACGAGGCACGTATCGCTCTGGAGGCTTTAAAAGCAAAAAAATCCGCTATAGAGAAGGTTGTCGACGATCTCGCTGAAAGAATAGAACGGCTGCCGTCGGAAAAAATGGAATATATAAGACTTGAACGCGATAGAGAGACAATATCGCAGGTCTACCGCACTCTGCTTAATAAGCTTGAGGAACTGAAAATAAAAAGGGAAGAAATCTCCTCTGAATACTATCACTTCGATGTTGCTAAACCCAATGTGACTCCACAGAGCAAAGGTTGGTTCAGAAAAATATTCGTTTATTTTCTTCTCTCCCTGGCGCTTGGTGTTGGAGCGGCGTTCCTTTTAGAAATGTTTGACAATACAATCAAAGTTCCGGATGATGTGGAAAAAACGCTTGGAATTCCGATAATAGGTATGGTCCCGGAAATAATTAATGTGGATGAAAAGATTCTTGCGCCCGGGCAAGAAGCAAAATCTTCCCTTCTTGAACCATACAGAAGCTTGAGAACAAACATACGCTATGCGTCAATGAACAGCTTTGACCATACTTTTG
>CAYNYI010000083.1:0-13133 GCA_964401455.1 uncultured Fibrobacterota bacterium | reverse complement strand
TTTTCAAGATTTGTCTCCGAAGTGTATATTCCTTCGGCTTTTTTTAACATTTCAGCCATTTTTCCCCCTTATTAATAGTTTTTCCATACATTACCGGCATAAACCGGTTTGTCTTCCGCACAGGTATTTAAATTATCAAGAAAATCCAGTATGTCCGGTCTGACGCCTTCCTTTTTTAACCGATCGCTTCTTATGAAAAATCTGTCGATGACGGCAGGGTCTTTCGAAGCTTTGCCTGTATCTTTTATAATCTCGGTCCTGAAATAAATATTAACTGTATGCTTACCGCCTTCCGGGCAGATAGAATCGTTAACGAGTACAATGTCCAGCGGCTTGGAAAGGTAGCCGGTTTCCTCAAGAACTTCGCGCCTGAGAGCGTCTTTAAGTGTTTCGCCTCTTTTAACCCCTCCTCCCGGGAAAAGAATATATTCGGCACCGTTTTTTTCATGTTTTACGACAAGATAACGGTTTTTTTCGCGGACTAAAGCGGCCACTCTTATTCTCGGTAGTTTGTTTTCGCTCAAGTTTTTTTTCATAGACGTCCTCAAGATATATTTAAACCTTCTCCATTTTCAAGAAATTGCTGATACCATTGTATAATAAGAAATAAGTAAAAAAATCAATAAAAGTTTTTGAAATTATGTGTAATATATAGTATTTTGCCTCCTGATGACTGAAGAAAAAAACAGACACGCGCTCATTGCATTGAACGCAGTTAAGGGTATAGGGCCGAGAACAGCCCACGGTCTTATTAATTATTTCGGTTCTCCATGCGAAGTGTTCGGCCGTTCCGAAGGTTCATATCCGCAATTAGCGGGTGTCAGAAAATCTTCTTATACCGAGCTCTCCAGGGGTATTGATATGTCTTTTGTGCGGTGCCAGCTGGATTCTGCGGAAAAACTCAATGTCAGAATACTTTCATATATGGACGAAGAGTATCCGGATATCCTAAGGGAAATATACGATCCTCCTGTAATTATCTATATCGCAGGGGAATATTTTTTTTCGGATCGCTCTGCTGTTGCGATAGTAGGGACGCGCAGAGCGACTTTAAGGGGCAGACGGGCCGCCGGTGATATCTCCCGTGGGCTGGCCGCGGCCGGTTTTACCGTTGTCAGCGGTCTTGCCTCGGGGATTGATACCGCCGCGCATGAAGGAGCATTGGCGGCGGGGGGCAGAAGCGGAGGAGTGATGGGGTGTGGTCTTGACAGAATATATCCGTCTTGCAATCGCGGGCTTGCAGAAAGAATGTGCCTTTCCGGGTTTCTTATATCCGAGTATCCATTTTTTACCCCGCCAGACGCCAATAATTTCCCACGGCGCAATCGGATAATCAGCGCTTTGTCAAGGGGTGTTCTTGTTGTAGAGTCGGGAGAAAAAGGGGGGGCGCTTATAACGGTGGACTTCGCGGCCGAACAGAACCGGGACCTTTTCGCCGTTCCGGGCCCGGTTGATGAATCCGTGTGCAGAGGCACTAATGAGCTCCTTAAAAACGGAGCCAGGCCGGTTACTTGTGCTTCTGACATAATTTTTGAATATACGTCCCATTCCGCCATTCAAGAAACTGCGGTCAGACGCAAGCCTGAACTTAGCGGAATAGAAATGACGATATCACGGGCAATGGAGGAAGGCGCTGTTTCTCTAGAAGATATTTCTGAGAAATCCGGACTCACTATTCAGGAACTTCTCGCCGGGCTTCTGACTATGGAGATAAAGGGATATGTCTCTCAGATGCCCGGCCGCTGCTTTAAACTGAATTTTATCTGAAGAAAATCCTGATTTTTATTTATTAACAGGTAGTTAAATAAATATTTTATATGGTGTGATATGAATGACTTTATCCAAAGAACTGCATTATGAAATTTCTGCGGCCCCCCGGTGCCGGAAAAAACAGTCCTAAAAAGTTTTTAATCTGGGGCGCGGCGGCTCTCCTGCTATGGCTTCTTTATGCTGTTTTTCTTGGCGGGAATTCCGGGTTTATCAAGATGTACAAAGTGAAAAAAGAGAACGGAAGGCTAATCCGGGAGATCGATTCAGTAAAGACACTTCTCGAGGAGCGCCGTGTTCTTTTGAAGCGTTATATGGAAAAAGATCCGGAGCTCATAGAAAAAGAGGCTAGAGAAAAATGGGGCATGGCCGCTTCCGAAGAAAAAGTTATTAAATTCATTGATTCCGGGGAGAAAGAAAAATGATCAGAAAACTCAGAGATAATTTTTTTGCGGGCCTTATAATAATCGTCCCGATTCTGGCGACGGCGTTCCTTATTTATAAAGCTTTTGTCATAATAGATTCACCGGTTAACGGCCTTATAAGGCAGTTCTTCAAAGTAGACCTTCCGGTGGGAATCGGGCTTGTGATTCTTGTTGTCGGGTGTGTCCTTGTCGGTGTACTGGCAAGAAAAAAATTCGCCAGGCTTCCTATTAAGATGGGGCAGAGTTTTCTGGAGAGGATACCTTTTGTTCACAAGGTTTATAAAAATATACGACAAATCTCCGAGGCTTTTATTGGAGGAGGGAAGAAGGTTTTTAAAAAAGCGGTCCTAATAGAATATCCAAGAAAGGGTCTTTATTCTATTGCCTTTCTGACTTCGGATACTTCTTCACACATAACCCGCAGACTCAGGCCGGTTGAGCCTAATCCGGGTATGTGCAATGTTTTCCTGCCGACAACTCCCAACCCCACCTCTGGCTTTATGCTTATTGTCCCGAAAGAGGATGTAAAGGACCTGGGGCTTGGTATAGAAGAGGCGGTCAGAATAATAATGTCGGGCGGCATGGTTTATCAGGAAAAACTGCCCGGCGTGGAGGAAGGAGAGGAAAAGGCGGAAAATAAATGAGTCTGATCTTTTCTCCGGCCTTTGTTCTGCGGTCTTTCAGACACCGGGAAACCAGTATGATTCTGCATCTTTTCTCGAGAGAATCGGGAAAGGTCCATTGTATAGCCAAGGGTATAAGGAGGTCAGGGCGCTCCGGGATTTCTTCTCTTCATACTGGTTCTTGTGTAAACGCGGTTTTCTACAAAAGAGGCAAGCCTGACGGACTCAAGATACTCAAAGAAATCACGCCGGCCGTTTATTTTCCCCGGATTCAGTGCGATCTTATAAAAACTGGTATAATACATTCCGCTTTTGAAGTTCTTTCATCAATACTGGATCCCGGCTGGTCCAGTCCCGAACTTTTTACAATTACCGAAGATTTCATGAGACGCATTGAATCCGGTGCGGACTGCCGTGAGGTATTCTTTATTTTTAACTCTTACCTTCTGGATATCTCGGCTTTGTTCGGGTTTATGCTGGATACCGCGTCCGAAGCACCTGTGCCTCCACCTGATGGTTTCGAACCCGAAAGGGCCCTTGAATACAGCACCTATCTTGTGAGCAGGCTTTTTAACCATTTTGAGAAAAGGCCTGCGTTGAAATCGTTATCTTTCCTTTCGGAGGCACTTCCTGATGCATGATACGGAATTTGACATCTTGATATCCGGTGGAGGACCCGCCGGGTGCGCCTGCGCCATTGCCGCCGCCAGAAAAGGTCTTCGCAGCGCTGTGATTGAAAAAACGGAGTCGGTTTCTGAAAAAATTTGCGGCGGCGGTCTTTCGGGACGCGCGGTATCCAGATTGAAAGAACTTGGCATATACGATAATTTTCTGCGTGATGTTCCGCACAATAAAATAGATTCGGTCTTTTTTTCATCCCCTTCCGGACACTCTCTCAAGCTTAGTGTACAAAAAGATCCGGTATTTTCCGAAAAAAGCGGAGGTTTTACCGTTTACAGACGTGATTTTGATTCTTTTCTTCAAAAACAGGCTGAAAAAGCCGGCGCGGTGTTTTTTAGAGGTTTAAGCGAATGCGGAAAAGTAATAGAAGATAAAAAGATTGTTTTTGTTAACTGTGAAGGGGAAGGTGCGCAGGCTCCCCTGCAGTTTAGGGCACGCTTCTTTTTCGGGGCATCAGGTTACAGAGGGCCTTCTTATCCGGTATTAAGGAAAAACAGCCGACTAAAAGAAATCAGAGGTATAAGGGCTTTTTACAGCGGTGTCTATTCTTCTCCAGATACCATTGAAATGTCTTTTGAAAAGCAAATTATTCCAGGATATTTCTGGGTTTTCACTATGCCGGACGGTTTAATTAACGCGGGTTTTACCTCCTATCCGATAAAAGGCAAAAACAGCCCCGGTATGCGCAAGATGCTGCTTCAGCTGGAATCTTCACCTGTCTTTTCAGAGAGATTTTCCAACGCAAGGATTGTCGGAGAGCCGGAAGGCTGGATCCTTCCGTCAGGCGGAAGACCGGTTAAAACAGCTTTAAATTTTGCGGCGGGCGGTGATGAAGCGGCCATGGTTGACGCTTTTACAGGTGAGGGTATAGGTAATGCCATGTATTCGGGAGTTCTGGCCGCGGATTCGGCGGCGGAGAAACTGGCAGGGAACAAAAAAACATTTTTCAGAATTTACGACAGGAAATTCAAACGCGTTTTTAAAAAAGAAATTTTCATTTCCTTTCTGCTTCTTCGTTTAGCGAAAAAGAAAGCCCTTTTTGATTTCGTTTTAAAAAATGCTACGAGAAACGATAAATTTTACGAATCACTGATAAAAATAGTTTCCGGTTCCTTGTCTCGTTTTCGGCTTCTTAATCCGTTTTTTTATTTTCCCCTGATTTTCTCCGCTTTGAAGCAGATATTAAAGCCCAAGTATTTCAAGTCTTTCGGTATAGCGGGGATTGCGGTAAAAGACAATGAGGAAGCTAAGAGCTGGCAATATACACCCTGGATACGTACGCAGTTTCACACACCGGTTCTGGAGAGCGGTGCGGGTAAGGTGAAAAACCCTTTTGCCTCAAGGATGCTCGACAGTAAAGTTGTCCTTGACTTTGGTTGCGGCTCCGGCAGAAACGCCCCATGGGTTTTTGAAAATACCGGGGCATTCTATCTCGGAATAGACCCTAATCCTTATATGACCGGGCATTTCTGGGACAACAATGATAAAAAGTATTCGAGGCGTGCTTATATTACCAACAGCTTTGACGAGAGAGTCAGGTATTATGAGGGGAAAGTTGATCTTGTATTAACTACGTTTGTCTTTCAGCATATAGGTTTCCGGCCTTCGGGAGATGTCATGAACATTTCCGATCTTACTTCGCGTATAAAAAAGCTCATGAAAAAAGACTCCATATGGGTTCTCTATGAGCATGAGAATGAGGAGAAGTGGGTGGAAAGATGGCTTTTAGAGAATGACCTCAAGTTACTTTTACAGGTAAGAGATGTTTATGTGCCTGACCATTCAAGTTCCGACCGCCGCGGCCGGCATGACTTTTTGATAGTAAAAGCATGACAATATCTTTTGTTGACGATAAGATTGAACGGGATGTGTTAAGAAATTTATATTAAAGCATGGTAACAAATAAAATTTTAAAAGTCGATATGCAGAATGCGGTCAAAAAAGGCCGCAAGATCTTCCGGGGTAATTTTTCGGGACAGGACCTGCGCGGCATAAATCTTTCCGGGGCAAACTTTCCGGGTGGGGATTTCAGTGGCTGTGATCTCAGAAACGCCTGTTTTAAAAAAGCCTATCTCGCCAGATGCACCTTTAAAAACTGTAATCTGGGTGAGGCCGATTTTTCCGACTCCTATCTTCGCGCTTCTGTATTTAGTATTTCAACGCTCAAAAGGTTACGCGCCGTGGATGCGGTCTTAGCTGAATGTGTTTTTGAGGAATGTGAAATCAGCAGCGTAGATTTCTCCGGAGCGGATTTCTCCGAGTCTGTTTTTAGAAAAAACAAAATATCCGGAGTACGCGCCTTCTTGTCGGATTTCAGCAACGTTAACGGCAATTATCTCACCGAATTCAAGGAAAACCTGGCCGGGGCTCTTTTGCCGGGCGGTTTCGATACATCCCAATAAAAAAACGAGAAAGGTTCTCATGAAACTGAATTTTATCGACCTGAAAAGGCAGTATGAATCAATTAAAGAAGAGGTAAACAACGCTGTTATAGAAGTAATGGAAAGCTGCGCTTATGTCGGAGGAGAGCATATAAACAAACTCGAGGAGGAGGCATCTGAATTCTGCGGCTGTTCTTACGGCGTTGGCACAGGCTCGGGTACGGATTCTCTGCTTGCCGCTCTTATGGCACTCGATATAAAGTCCGGAGACGAGGTGATTACCACTCCTTTCACCTTTATAGCGACAGCGGAAACAATAGCTCTGCTTGGTGCCAAACCTGTATTCGCTGATATTGATCCTATTACTTTTAATATAGATCCCCAGGATTTTAAAAAGAAAATCACATCTAGGACAAAGGCCGTTATCCCGGTTCATTTATACGGTAACCCCGCCGATATGGACGAAATCTGTTCTATTGCCAGTAAAAAAAATATCAGAATAATTGAGGATAGCGCCCAGGCGATCGGTGCTGTCTACAAAGGAAAACCGGTTTGTTCCATTGGTGATATCGGTTGTTTGAGCTTTTTCCCCAGCAAAAATCTCGGCTGTTACGGTGACGGAGGTATGGCAGTAACCAACGACGAAAAACTGTATAAAAAAATGAAGATGCTTATAAATCACGGTTCGGGCAAAAAATATAATCATAAAATGGTTGGTTATAATATGCGTCTGGATAATATTCAGGCCGCTGTACTCAGGATTAAATTAAGAAAACTCGAAGGATGGCTGGATTCCCGTCAGCAGAAGGCCAATTACTATACTTTGAATTTATCTAAAATTAAAAAGCTTACCACGCCGTCTCCCGCGCGGGACTGTCGTCATGTTTATAATCAGTATACAATACGGGCGGGAAGCAGAAACGCTTTATCAAATTTTCTTAACGAGAATGGTATACCGACCGCCGTCCACTATCCCAAATGTTTACACATGCAGGAGGCCTTCTCATATCTCGGTTATAAAAAAGGTGATCTTCCCAATGCCGAGAAAGCGGCCCGGGAAGTAGTCTCGCTTCCGATGTTTCCTGAAATAAAAAAGAAAGAGCAGGATATGGTTATAAAGTCCATAGAGGAGTATTACAAAAAGTAGATGGAAAAAATAGCCGTCATAGATTTCGGGGGCCAGTACGCACATCTCATTGCCAGTAAAATCAGGCGTTTGAATGTTTATTCGGAAATCATCTCACCCGGAACACCTCTTCAGGATGTACGGGGCTGCAGCGGGCTTGTTTATTCAGGAGGCCCCTCCAGTGTTTATTCTCCCGACCGTCCCGTTTTTAATCCGGAACTCCTGGATTTTGAAGGTCCGCAGCTCGGACTGTGTTACGGGCACCAGCTTATCGCCGATACACTTGGAGGAGAGGTGCTTCCCGGCGATACCGGAGAATACGGTCTTGCGGCAATAGAGATAAAATCAGCAGACGGGATCTTTAAGGGGCTTTCCCACCGGCAGACAGTCTGGATGAGTCACGGAGATTCCGTAAAAAAACCCGCGCCCGGGTTTAAGGTCTCGGCTGTCTCGGACGATTGTCCCGTAGCAGCCGTAGAAAACCCTGAAAGGCGGATATATGGTTTTCAGTTTCACCCCGAAGTAACGCATACCGAAAACGGAACAAAGATGCTTTCAAATTTTCTTGATATATGCGGATGTTCCGGAGAATGGACTATGGAAAATTTTATCGAGTCCGTCTCATCAGAAATTAAAAAGCAGGCAAGTGGTAAAAAAGTCATGCTTCTTGTTAGCGGGGGAGTGGATTCAACTGTTACTTTCGCGCTTTTAAACGAAGTTTTGGGGCCTGAAAGGGTATTCGGGCTACATATCGATACCGGCATGATGAGGCTTGACGAGACCGGACTTATAAAAGAATACATGAATGCTCATGGTTTTAAAAATTTACAGATTACTGACGCTTCCGGCAAGTTTTTAAAGGCCCTTGAAGGTGTCTGTGCTCCAGAGGAGAAAAGGGCCGTCATCGGGGAGATGTTTATAAAAATCCAGAGGGAAGTCCTGACCGGAATGGTCGATGATGATTCAGACTGGCTGCTCGCCCAGGGGACCATATATCCGGATACGATTGAATCGGGAGGCACAGAGAATTCGAAGGTTATAAAAACTCACCATAACCGTGTGCCTATAATCGAAAAATTAATATCGGAAGGGAAGGTCATAGAACCACTGCGCTATCTTTACAAAGACGGTGTCAGGCAGCTCGGTGAAAAACTGGGTCTTCCGCATGAACTTGTCTGGCGGCATCCGTTTCCCGGCCCCGGTCTCGGTGTAAGGCTTCTCTGCCGCGCCGAAGGAACAGAAGACGAAGACCTCCCCGGTCTGCCGTCTGAGCTCGCTACTTATCTGGAGAGCCTCGGTCTTGAAGGTTCGCCTCTCCCTGTTAAAAGCGTCGGAGTCCAGGGAGACAACAGAACGTACAGGCATCCTTACTGGGTCAGGGGAAGTTTTGACTGGGAAGTCCTTGACGATGTCTCAACCCGTATAACAAACCGTTGTGACGCTTTTAACAGGGTTGTTCTTCTTATTACGGATGTGGAGGGAGTGCCTTTTTTTAAACCTGTGCCGGGATACATGACCGAGAAAAGACTTGATATATTGAGACAGGCCGATGATATTGTTACACGGCGACTCGAAGAAAACGGATTGATGGAAGAGTTCGCTCAGGTCCCTGTCATAATGCTTCCTCTGAAATTTGAAGAAAAAGAGACTGTCGTAATAAGGCCGCTTAATACTTCCGATTTTATGACCGGACGCTTCGGCAGAATGGATAAGGAATTATTAAAGAAGATTTCGGATGAGATAACAGAT
The DNA here is from genome assembly GCA_964401455.1 of uncultured Fibrobacterota bacterium. Taxonomy (GTDB): domain Bacteria; phylum Fibrobacterota; class OXYB2-FULL-49-7; order CAYNYI01; family CAYNYI01; genus CAYNYI01. Next base: position 4,381 of record CAYNYI010000083.1, on the reverse strand, counting down.
AAAACGGATGTCGGTGCTGTATTTTATGATATTACAAATAAACCGCCGGGAACGACCGAATGGGAATAATGAAAAAAAGGGGGGGGGAGAATGAAAAAAATAATAATGCTGCTTGCTTTTGTGGCCGCTCTGCCGGCTTATCCGCAGGGGATCCAGTCTGATTCCAACATTGGGGCGGCTGTATTCGGTCTGATGTCCGGTGATTTTTTATACGGAGCGTCTTATGAATACGCCTTGTCCTCCAAAATGACAATAGGAGTGCAGATTCAGCGTTTCTCTTTTTCCAATGAGGACAGCCTCAGCAATGTTGTTTTCCGCCGTCCCAAAACCATGGAGGGCTCCAATACTTCCATATTTTTCAATCCCGGATATATTTTTACCGAAGGCACGAGAGTCAGCCCTTTCTGTAAAATCGGTATAGGTTTTCAGGGAGTCAGCGGTAAGGTGCTTTCGAAAAAGGATACTTCCTATGCTTCCTTCGGGAGCGGAACTGTTACCGAAGACCGTGAGTTGACATTTTCCGAATACAGCGAACGGGGCGAGGAACTCGGGGATTCGGATGTTCTTGAGGAACAATATAAAAACGGTATGGCCATTTACTTTACGGCGGGCATTAATATCTTTATCACCGAGAAAATTGCTGTACCTGTCGCTCTTCAGGTTGGCTTTATTCCTATAAACAGAAACGGTTTTAGTTCGGGTCTTATGTACGTTTTCTGAATCTTTGTCTGAAACTGCGGGGAATATTTATAAGAACTATGGCCGTTCCTACGAGAATCATTCCGGATACCGACATTATTCCCGGTGTTTCATCCGGTAGAATAACCCAGCTCAGTACAGAACCGAAAACTGGTATCAGAAATTTCCATGAATTGAGACGCGCGGTTTTTTTTCTTGTAAGAAGGTAAAACCATATTGAAAAAGCCAGGGCGGACACAGTCGAAAGCCAGATCAGAACAAGGAAAAATTCAGCCGGCGGTACTCCCCTCGGAATACCTTCTGTAATAAAACTTAAAAGTAATATAGATATTCCACCCAGAAACATTTGAGAACTGTTCAATATAACAGGGTTTATATCTCTTCCTCTTTTTGCAACAGTTATATTAGCTAACGCCGAAACCAGTGTGCTGAAAAGCAGTATTCCCATGCCTCCGAATTCCGCAAGACCCGATGGCTGCCAGGGTTTGCTGGAGAGGCTTATTAGGCAAAGCCCGGCTATCCCGAAAAAGATACTTGTCATTTTACTTCCGGTTATCCTGTCGTCATGCATTAGAAAGTGCGCCAGTATCGCTGTAAAAAAAGGGCCCGAACCAATGATTATTGAGGCCTGCGCTCCGCGGACGATGGACATGCCGGTAAAAAACAGGCTGTACAAAAGAAAAGTCTGTAAAAAACTTATGAAAATTATTGTCCTAAGGTTCCTGGCGGTGGTTTTTAAGTATTTAGCCGGTTTACCGCAGAAGGGTATCAGTAATATTCCCGCGAGCATGAACCTGAGCCCGGCAAGTCTCAGAGGACCGGAATACTGGAGCCCGAGTTTTACGCCGGGGAAAGCGGTCCCCCATAATAAGCAGGCGCTGACAGCGGCAAAAATGTTTTTTATGGAATATTTGTCAGTCATAAGACAGTTTCATTATATTAATACATGAGTACGAAAGATAATTTATGACCCTTCAGCATAGGAGGCTTATATGGGCAAGCATAAAAAAATGTGTGAGCTGAAGAAGTCCGATATTAAAAAGAAAAGAAAGAAATTCTCTGAACTTGTCAGAGAGCCCGAATTTTATTGTGAAAAATGTATGCGTGTATGTATTTCGCCGGACAGGCTTTGTTCTCCCGAAAAATTGCCCTCCGATTAATATTCTTCCTTAAAAATTTTTTGATTACCGGCGTTGAATAGGATTATCTTAATGCTGGAAAAAATTTAAAAGGAGACCTGAATGCCAAAATATTCAATCGCATTTATTTCGCCGGAGAGCGATCTTGTTCATGAAATATTAGATGCCGATAACCGTGAAGAAGCCCTCAAGGATTTCTTCTATTCTGTTAGAATGCTAAGTTACAGCAATGACGAAGACGGATTTTATTATTTCAAGGAAGATTTCAATGACCGTTCATCCAAGGACGGCAGCATAATAGAAATCTGAATTAAGCTCTTTATTTCCCGAAGCGTTTTATTCTGTTTCTGAAGTTTTGTTTTTTCGGCTGAAGCAGCTTTGCCTCCCGGTATATTACCCGAAAATTCCGAGTATATTCTCATAAACTCAACTATACCTTTTTGTTTTATCAGTAATTCGGCGCAGGCCGCCGATGCGTCATATTCTTTTGGGTTATTCAGTTTCTTTTTCGAATAAAGTTCTGTCGGATTAACCGTAAGGTTCCGTAGCAGTTTTTTACCGTTATTTATGCTTTTTTCGGCAGAGAGTTTCCCCCTTCCCCCAAATGCGCACGCAAGCCCCTCCTCAAATACAGGATGAGTATAGGGCGGAGTTTTATCCAGAGAAAAAAAAGCCAGGAAATGTATGATTTCGTGCTTGTCTCCGAATACCGGAGACAAAATAAAATCCGATGCTTTTCTGAAAAAGGCATAGTTGTCCGATTCGTTTATCCGGTAAAAAATTTTTTCCCTTTTTAATATTTCTTCTTTTGCATTTGGAATCGCTAATTTGCGGATTGCAAGTTTAACAAATCTATCCGCTTCGGTTCTCTTTTTAATTCCCGGTTTTCTATTATTAAAAAAAATGCGGAAGTATTCTGTTTCTATTACCCTTGCTTCCAAAGAGCGCAGAAAAAGAGCTCCCGCGAGAAAGCCTTCATATTCATAATAATAAAATGTTCCAAATGAAGCGGTTACAGAAAGGGTGCAAACCGGTATGCCTTGATATATACTGATACCCTTTAAATACGGCTGCCCATTAAGGTTTGCAAGATAAAGCTCCGACAGGTCGGGTTTAAAAAGTCCGTTCCGGTTTTTTCGGAGTCTTCGGCAAATTTTTAAATATTCGGGATGCCAGTAAATATCAAGGTTATTTTGTTCTCCGCCGAGGTTCTTAATGTATTCAGTTCCGCGGTTCCCGCATTCTCGGAATGAAGTCAGGGACGAGGCGGCGCACAAAGAGACTATTGTCAGAATCACGCAAATCATCAATATGTATTTCCGGGATACGCAGTCCGGGTCGGCGGACTGTCATAGGAAAAATCTTCAGGTTTAAAGAATTCCGATGTTTTTTTGTATGATCCGTTTTTATAATTCAGGGTCTCAATAGAAAACCTGCTCCAAACTTTTGGGGAAAGGGCCGCGATTTTCTCTCCGCCGTTTTTATAATATATACCGTAGTCCAGCGCGCTCCATGTGTCAAAGCTTTTAGAGGGCGGAGGTTTAGAGGGCCTGTTTTTAAAAGCCGCCCATGTATGGTTGCCCCACTCATTACTGAAAGAAGAATACGAAGTCCATCTGGGCAGGGCATCATCTTTATAATGAGTTAAAGCCTCGGCGTTTACATCGGATTTTCCGAAGACAATGCGGGATTTAACCCCTATAGATGATACAAGTTGACAGAAAACATGCGCCTGTGTTCCGCATAAACCCCAGCCCCTTGACATCATGCTTCTTCCGCGGGAAAAGGAATTCCAGGTATGGGATCCGAATATCGCTCTCGTCCACCTCAAAACCCTCCCAAGAGCATCCGTCTGATTTTCTCCTTTGGAAAGCCCGTAAGTGTAAAGAGGAAGCGCTATTCTCTGAAAGTATTGTAACTCACGTGCGTCCGTCATGTCAATAAAGGGGGCTTTTATATCCGGCCTTAATTTCGGGGATTCTGAGACGGCTGGGGAAGGGTTTTCCGGAGAAGGTACCGGTTCGCCCAATTCTGTAAAGCAACTTACTGCCATGAATGTCGAGGTCATTTCGCCGGGCAGAAGAACCGGGCTTTGTGCGGTTACAGAAAGCCTCGCAAAGGATCCGTCTGAATTCATGCAGCTTCTTATCCAGTTGATACAATCGGTACGTGGTCTGGAAGCACGGGATTCCAGCTTCTGATTATCCGAAATTTCTTTCGAATAGATTCTGAGAAGTTTCAAGGCGCAGTAGGTGTCCTGCATGCGCGCGTCGTGGTCATAGTTGTTCCAGTCGTCTCCGAATCCGCATTCGAAGCCTCCGGTTATTTCCTGGCCTCTGTGAGGGTGAAAAAGAAACTTATAGCATTTCTCTTTTCTGGGGGTAGTTTCTCCATAGAGGTTATAGATCGCTGAGGCGTACCAGCATGCCTCAACGGTCGGCATATTGTCATAGCTTGAGAGAGTATAAACTCCCGCCCAGGGGCTTACACTGAGCCGGTCTGATTTTTTGTAACAGTTAAAAGACTTTTTTTAAGTGGCTCCA
>CAYNYI010000082.1:2677-13270 GCA_964401455.1 uncultured Fibrobacterota bacterium | reverse complement strand
GTTGCCATACCGTATCAGGACGTTCACAATATACTTTACGGTTCCACCGATTCCTGCTACGACGGAAGCGGTACACACTCAGAAACACAATGGTCTGCTGTTGTAAATTATGTGCTGGATTCACTTTACCAAAACACAGACTCTTTTAAGCCTAATGACGGGACCTGTATTATTAACGGCAATGGAATAACGCCGGGCTCTTTTATGTCGAAGCTGAGCGATATCTATCCGGTTTCGGAAAACAACAGAGATTATAGAGGCAGTCCCCGTATTCTCGACGACACCCTCGACATAGGCCCTACCGAACTCCAGGCGGAGGCTCCGACAATAAGCTTCAAATGCTCTGTTATGGTGGACCAGGTAACGGATACTTCGATTGCGGTGAGATTTAAAAACCTGAACCCCGACCGGGGAAAGATCGATTCCATCGGAATCTGGGTGAGCAGCCCCGGAGCGTCGGATTTTGTCTTTGTGGACGAGGACGCTTCAAGCCCGCAGATAATATTTCCATACCCGGGAGCCTCTGATACCACAATCACAATCGGCAGGGGAGATTTCGGCGAGAACTCTCTTTTGTCCAACACCAAATATTATATAACCGCCTCCGGCTGCCGCAATTATACTACATACGGAGGAGGCAGTTTCAATAAATGGGCCGAAGTCAAAGATTTCGGTATGCCGGAGGACAATGAGGATTTTTATGAAAATCTTGTAAGCGCCACTACAATAGAATCATACACCCTGGCCGGGATCCTGATTACAAAATCACAGAATAATTTCAGCGACACCGGTCTTATAGACAAGCATTACGGCAGAGATTACCCGGTTGATGTCGAAGACACATATAATGCCTCACTTCCGCTTTATGCTTACGCATTATACGAAGAAGCCGGCAGCGGAGACACTGTAATTTCGGACACATCCGTAAACTGGGACACCTCGAATGTCGTCTGGGAAAAACGGACGACAACCGGAGGCGAAAATCCTCCGGTATTGGATGAGATTAAAATGACTCTTACGACAGGTTCGGAGAATGCTTTAAACTTACAGTATATATACGATTCGGAAGGTGATACAATCAGCGGTATGGTTGTGGCAAAACTGAACGACGATTATTATGACACAATACACTTCAGAGTATCTGATACAACTTATCTCGACGCTATGGTAATTGATACCGCGGCCGGCACAGACGCGGCCTCCTCCGCGGTCACGGCCGATACCGTCTATGAAAACGGCTCTGCCTCAGAGGATACACTTTGGTTTTACGCAAAGGCGCTTTCGGGTGGAAGCTATATAAAGCGCGAAGATGTTGACTGGACATACGGCGGCTTTGTCCTGAACAGCGTGACTCCGTCGCCCGACAGCACGGGAACAGACAGCTTCTATATGGTATTGCCGTCTTCTCTCAACGCCGAAGTTACCGGATATGTCGAGGCCGAATATATTACAGACAGCTCTGTTACGGTTACCGACCGGATAGAAGTGCATATCATAACAAAAGACGTCGCAGGTATCCGCATCACAAAGACAAGCGCGGATTCTCTTGATACCGCTTCGATTAGCGGATCATACGACTGGGCCCTTAACCCCGGCGGCGGAGATGTTTACAGCCCCGGGCCGATAACCCTGTATGGAAAAAAGGGAGTCGTTTATAAAGACGGTTCGGGTGAGTACCGGTATTTCCGTGATACGGTTATTCTGTGGGACACAGCCGATATTGTATGGACGTCCCATAACGGCACTGATCTGGGGACAACGCCGAATAATCCGGTCGGATTCGTTGATGACATCTCCATAAGTTCCGATGAGGCCCAGAATACAATACTGACTCTTCAGAACCTGTACAGCAAAGACCATGACGCTATAACCGGTGCTGTTTACGCAGAGCAGGTTTTCCCCTATTCCGGAGGAACGAGAACCTTTTATGATACCATACATTTTTCGGTAGTGGACGCGAGTACACCTGTAAATAATATCGGCATAGATACGAGTTATACCGCTCATAATTACCCTGAGACACTTTCGACGTTTATTCATCATGGCAAGGCCCCTCCTGAAAATTTTGATACTTTGACATTTTACTCCAAGGGGCTTATTGACGCGAGTTATAAAGAGCCTGTCAACGCCGACTGGAGTGTTGAGGGGTTTGATTATAATGCGGTCGGAGCATCGGATTCGACGTCTATAGACAGTTTCAAAATATTTATGCCGGCTTCTGTTTACGGAGACGTCAGCGGAAGGATAATCGCTGAATATACAACGGCCGCTCCCGAACTTGTGAAAGACACAATCGCGGTAAAACTTACCGGGCGCGATGTTGTAGACCTGAAAATATATACGAGCGCCACAGATACAACTCAGAAAGGCCCGATAACAGGCTCCTACAGCCGCGCTTATGACCCGGGTACGGATGATCTGGCGACATTCTCAAAATACCTTTATGCCAGAGCGTTTGTAAAATACCGCTATGGAAACGATTCCTCAACTGTGATTGCAGATACCACGGCCGCATGGGATACCGCTTCGGTGAACTTCGGTTCCGGTGTACTCGGTTATCCGCAGGACATAAGCTTCAGCCCGTCATCCGGGAAAAACACTGTCGCTTCTTTCAGCCGGCTGTATGATTCAGCGGGCGCGTCCATTACAGGCAGGCTTATAGGTTCCGCATCATTCTCCGCTGAGGGGGCCTCTTTTTCAGACACAATAGATTTTTCTGTCGTGAACGACGCCTTTGCCGACAGCATGGTTATTGATACGGCGGCTTCGTTCAATCTGGCCTCACCCGGTACAATAACCGATACCGTTCATTACGGTAAAAATTATTTCGGGTCGGACACCCTCGATACACTGAAATTTTACGCAAGAGCGTCTGTCTCCGCAGAATATCTGGAGCCCGCTCCCTGTTCCTGGGATATCAGCGGTTTTTCCGCGAACTCTGTAAGCTCCGCGCCGTATTCGGACCGGGACAGTTTTTTCATAGTCTTTCCGTCTGCGGTTTATCCTGAGAATACCGGTATGGTTACGGCGGAATATAATGCTCCGGCCGGAGGCACGGTCAGGGATACTGTTTTGATAAATATAATAACAAAAGATATCACCGATTTCCGGATAATCAAATCCGAGTCGGATTCTTCGGATACCGCGGTTATCCGTCACTATTACAGCAGGGCCTATCCGCCCACTCCTGATATTCTTTGCAATCAGGATTACAACCCGGTTTATTCTATTGCGGGAATAACGGTCAGGGAAGGAGCATCACAGACTGTTTCTTATACCGATACATCTTCCTCCTGGGACACCTCCGGTGTTATTTATGAACTTCACGGAGGCACGGGAGACGGCAATCCGGCAGGATACGCCGACATGATATACCTTTCCTCGTCTACAGGGAAACAGAACAATATCACTTTCAGGAATATCTACAGCCGCACCGGAGAAACCGTGACCGGTTCCATTGTCGCTTCCGCCGTTTTTTCGGGGCAGACATTTACCGATACTCTGGATTTTATAATAGAAGATACAACAGTCGTTGACGGTATGGTAATCGATACTGTCTTTACGACAAGCAGTGCCTCGACAGGTACTTTTACCGATACCATACATGAAAACCGTCCGCCGGAAACTCAGAGGCTTTATCTGTATTCCAAAGCCACTGCCGGAGGATCATATCTCGAAAGAGGTCCGGCAGACTGGTTTATCAGGGGCTTTGATAACAATACGGTTACAGGATCACCTGACAGTACCTCGGTTGACAGCTTCTATATCGATTTCGGAAGTACGGTAAGGGCGGATACAACCGGTATGGTCATCGCGTCTTACTTAACCGATGTGCCTTCCACTGTTTATGATACTCTAAAAGTGAGATTGATCTCAAAAGATATCAAAAAGGTAATAATAACCAAAACTTCATCCGATTCTTCCGATACCGCCGGAATCCGGGGTTATTATGAGCGGGTCCCTTACCCGGGCTCAAACCATACCTACAGCCGCGACGTTTCATTGTATTTTAAGGGTGTGTCAGTAACAAAGACTGACTTCAATGCACCGGGTGATACTCTTTTTCTGGATACGGCTGCGTCGCTTTCGCTGATCGACACTGTCACGGATTATCATAACGGTTCAGCCGAATTCGGCCAGCCGATCGGTCTTCTGGACAGGATCGCGGTCGATACTTCCGCCAATGTTCTGGTACTCCAGAACCTGTACAGCCGTGATGGAATTGTTATAAGCGGAAAAGCAGTCGCGGCCCTGGATCTTGCGGGAGAGGGGACAGTCCTTTATGATACGCTTGATTTTGAAGTAAGAGATACCTCTACGGTTGTTAACGGTTTTGTTGCAGATACCGCGCGGGAGGACCATTCAGACAGAACAAATGAGACAAGGCCCTCGTCCGTGGAAGTTGTCACAAATATTGTAGCCGGAGGTTCGGCGCAATATGACCGTTTTACATTTTACGGAAAATCCCTCTATAACGATGAATTTTATTTCGGTCCTGCCCGGGCAAACTGGCATGTCCGTGGCTTTGACAATAATCAGGGAAAAGTACAGGCCGCGCCGGACAGCACTTTAACAGACAGCTTTTATGTTGATTTTACGGATCAGTCCTCCATGACTTTTGATACGACCGGATTTGTCTATGCTGAATATACTTCGGAGTCCGGTCTGGTGCGTGACACGATACGGATAAGAATAGCTGACAGCACAAAAGTTGTTACGGGTCTTCGTTTGACAAAGAGCACTTCTGTTTCTGATACGGCCACGATAAGCGGCAGCTATAAAGAAGCGCACTGCCCGAATAACCTCAACTCATATAATAATGAGATACAGATTTTTGCCAAGGCCGAATATGTTTCAATGGCGGACGGCTCGACCGGTTTTGCCGATACCTCCGTAACATGGGAGCTCATAGAAGTAAACTACAATGAGCATAATGCCGATCCTTTTTCGGTTTGTGAACTTACTGAAAACGATACAATAATGCTTCTTCCGCAGAGCGGGAATAAATCCGCCAATCTGCGTTTCAGTTATATTTATGATACTTCCGGGGTCTCTGTGACGGGTAAAGTAGCCGCTTCTGTTAATATCGGCGGAAGCACGTTCAGAGACACCATAGGATTTGAGATCTTCAACAGTGCGCAGCCGCCGGACAATATGGTTTTGGATACTATCGATCTGGACGATAACGCCAGCGTCGATACTCTTGTTCTGAATGTAACTGAACATAATGATGACAACTACGGTGAACTTCCGTCCGCATACAGGAGTGTAAGTTTTTATTCCAAAGCATTGGTCGGAAACGCTTATTGGGGCAAGGCCGAAGTTTCCTGGACCATTGACGGTTTTAATAATCCCCTCAACTCGGTATCTTCCCCTCTTGATACTTTCTCCGGGACGGGAGAGTTTCTTGATACAGCTTTTTATCTTGCGTTCGGAGATACCGCGACCGGAGACGCAGGACGTGTGATCGCAAGATACGAAACCGGACTCGAGACCATAAGAGACACTGTCGAGATAATTCTTCGCGACAGTATAGATTATGACACGCTGCAGGCTCTTTTCCTGACTACTCTAGACCCGTCGATTTATGATCCGATTACACTCCTCCGGAACCGTCTTGACAGCATAACCATTGAGGCCGGAACGGCTGATACCCTCTTTGTGGTAGCGATGGATACAAATTCTCTTGTAATGATGCAGACCTACGCGGTGGGGAGAAGCCAGATAATAGAGTGGAACAATACGGACAGCATGAACGCCTATAATCAGAGGCATTCTGATTACGATGAGACGGAAATAGAAATTCCTTGGAGTATGTTTACAAAGGCCCCGGATTCTCTTTCTATGGCCTTTTTGCCTCTTGATGAGGGCGCGCCGTCGTGCACTGTGAAAATAAGGATATCAGCCGTGGACAGTGTCGCGCGTTATGCGCTTGAAATAGCACCGGGTTATGCGGGCGACCGGGCACCCGGGCTTATTAGAGATACGGTTACATGGACCCTTGAAGAAGGCAGTAAAACGTATTATGCGGTTTCGCGCGACAGGTTCGGGAACTTTATTGAAAACGCCGCTTCGCGCTATTATCCTCTTGACGAGAATTACTTTTCCGTTACCGGTGTCGACACATTTGTAACAATGTCCCGGGTAGATTATTCCACCTCTTCTTTTGTGACCAACCTGAAGGCCCGTAACGACGATTTGCCGGATTTATGGGACACTCTGTATTTCAATGTTATAAATTACGGCTATGATAAATACAGGTTGTATTCGGAGGAGCTCGGAATACTTGACACGCTCGGTTCAGTTCTCACAATAGGCGAACCCGTTACTCTGTTTTTCGAGGGACACCGCGATTATGATGAATCAGATACACTCTGGGACCCGCTCAGCGCCCAGTGGCTGATCTCCGAAGAGGGCCTTGGTCAGCAGAGTGCAGAAGCGAAGTCTCTGACATTCGATCCGCAGACAGTCGGAACATATACCTTAGCGGTGGTCTCCGGAAGTGATACGCTTTCTTATATCATTAATGTGGAGCCTGGAGAACCCGCGGGGCTCAGAGCGGAAATTATTAATGAAGGAGAAATTCTCGCAGGTGATACATTCGCGGTCAGGGTTGTTGTTACCGATAAAAACGGGAACAGGGTTTCGTCATTCGATAGCGACTATTTTAAAGCCGCCTGCTCAAGACCGGCAGCCGGCCTGAATGATACTGTACTTGCCGGTGAGCTGAATTACGGGCAGGACCCCAAAGAAGCCTGGACATGCCTTGCCTACACCGACAGTATGCCGTCGGGAGCTGATTCCATCATGAGTTCAGCCGACGACTCTGTCTCTCTCGGGAATTTCCGGCGCGGTGCCGATACGGTATATTTCCGGCTTGTAAATTCTTATTCGTCGGTTACTCCCCAGTATGTGTATCTCAGACTCAACGACTCCCTTAAAGCCGATGTGCTTGTAAACCTGAAGACAGGGCCTCTGGCTTTTGTAAAACTATTTCAGGACAAAAACGCCACTGTGCCTGTTCTCGATACAGTATCACTGACTAAAGACCGTTATCAGCTGTATGCCATACCTTTCGACCGCTGCGGGAATATCGCATTCTCCGCCGCGGTCAGCGGTAAGAAATATATGTCTGCAAACTGGACGGAAAACGGTTCGTGCCACGGCGACAAGACCGAAGAAGACGCGGAGACTTTCCGTTTCAATATGACGGACTTCGGATGTGACGCGGTCGTTTCTATCAGCAGCCCTGATACTTCTATAAAAACGGCATCAGCTTTTTCAGACAGTGTCTATATAAGAGTTGCCGGTGATCCCGAGCTTAGCGGTTCAACGCTTAAAGATACAGACGGGGACGGTTACGCGGACCTTCTCCGTATCGAATTTATATCCAACCGGCATTTTTATGATGTCTTTTCGGCATCTGATGATGACTTCTCTGCGTGTTCGGTCTGGTATAAACTGCCTGGTGCCGATATTGATATTTCTCTGAAAGGCGATTCGCTGGATGTTTCATGGAGCATAGATTCGGTCGGGATGATTGACGGCTCTTCAGGAGATACAATACCCGACAGTGAAATATCAGGAAATTCTCTTGGAAGGGTCTTCCTTCTTTATCTGAAAGAACACGCTGCCTCGTATTATACCGATAATTTTGATGATGTTTATTTGAAGGCCCTTTACGGAGAGACAAACAGGCCCTTATATGAAACTTTCTATAAACCCTCTTTTCAAATTACTCTTCCGAACGGAGAAAAAGTTCCGGGTATTGCCGATGACGGTATAGGGCCGGTGCTCCGCGGCGCGGTTTACGCGGATTCGGGCTGCGCGGAAAGCGCCGATGCCAGGAGCAGCATGACAGTGTATTTCAGCGAGGCGGTTAATCTTACCGGTTTGAATCTTGATGAAATACTTCTGTTCAGAGACAGCAACTATATAGATGAGGAATTACTCGCTCCTGAAGACAGCATCGAGTCTGTCAATATGGACGGACCGAACCTCAAAGGTTCTGTGTACAAATTCAACATGAGCCGGAGCGCCGAGTCGCGGAGTTCATTTAATTTCAGCGACGGTAAAGTGCGCATATACTCAGACAAGTCCATCGAGGATAATTACGGAAATCCGGTACATAAGAATAATCCGGGCGCTGTTGTAACCAGAAACAATCTCGAGGAAATATGCGGCATAAAGGCAGGCCCCAATCCGGCAACAAACACAAATATAAATATAAGCGTCAAGTTCTCTTACAAGACAAAGAATAACCGCTCTGACGAGCCTATGCCTGTTACCCTGAGCGGAAAAGTATTCGATATGCTCGGGAATTTTGTAACCTCGCTCGGGCCGGTCGAAGGATACTGTCAGAGCAGGACTACCGACGGAAATGTTTCAGTAACATGGCCGTGGCCATGCGTAAACGAAAAAGGCCGCCTTGTGGCATCCGGACCGTATATTATAAGGGTAACCGCTGAATACGGAAACGGCGTAAACGAGGATGTCGGTACATATAAGATAGTCGTCCTCAGGAAAAACTGATCGTATCTCTCCGTTTTTTTCTCCGGGCTTTTATGTAGAAGGCCCGGAGAAAATTTTTCTAAAAGAAAAATCAAAAAAACACATTAAACGGGGAACTTTTTAGAACGCATTTTCGTATATTCAGAGATAGCTTGTATTAATTTAACCACACGAATATGCTTAAAAGTATCATCTCTTTCTTCATAGGCCGTCATTATCTGACCAATATAATTACTTTCGGAGTGATTGTCTCCGGCGTACTTTTATGGAATAATACCGGCAAAGAGGAAATGCCGGACATTACCTTCAATTTCGTCCGCGTCAGCGCGAGTTATCCCGGTGCTTCTCCATCTGAGGTCGAGTATTTTGTTACGAGAGAAATAGAGGAAGAACTAAAAGGGGTTGACGGTATTGAAAACATCCGGAGTACCTCCTCCACCGGCAGTGCCTCGTTTGGTATAGAAATCTCCCCGGAAGCGGACGACATGGATGAGGTCGTTAATGATATCGAAGACGCGGTTTACCGGGCCGACCTTCCGGCCGAAGTCAGGGACAGGCCGTATATCCGGCAATTCAAGACTTCAAGAAAAGCCATTATCGATATTGCTTTGTATGATACTCTTTCTCATATGCTTGATCCCGAAAGGCGTCTGGAGCTGCAGGAAACGGCCGAAACCCTTCAGGACATATTGATATCGCTGCCTCAAATCAGCGAGGCCGAAATCAGGGGATATCTCGACAGAAGGCTCGAAATAACCTTTATTCCTGAAAAACTCGAAAAATACGGTATCCCGGTTTCCACCATTATTACCGCTCTTAAATCCAATAATCAGCGTGTCCCGGCCGGAACAATGAACGACCGGCAGGACACAAAAGTTATTATTGACTCAGAACTGGATAATGCCGGCGAATTAAGGGGGCTTATAGTCCAGAGCAGCTTTGACGGGCCGGCGGTCCGGCTCGGGGACCTCGCGAGGATAAAATACAGGTATGAAGACAGAAGTTCAATCACTAAAATAAACGGTTATGAAGGTGTCATCCTTAAAGTTACAAAAAGCAGTTCTTCCGGAATTCTGGAAGCGGTAGATACGGTAAAAAGCACCGCCCTGAAATTTCTTGATTCGCGCCTTTCCGGGACATCATTCGGGATGACGCTTATTGATGATGAATCGGTATCTGTCAGGAATCGCCTGGACATAATAAGCACAAACGGTCTGATCGGTTTCGTGCTGATACTGGCCGTATTGTTCATTTTTCTCGATTTCAAGTCCGGAGTATGGGTTGCGATGGGAATACCTTTCACCATGGGAGTAACCCTTGTTGTCTCAAATCTTCTCGGATACACGGTAAATAATGTAACGCTTGCCGCGGCCATACTTGTTATGGGCATGGTTGTTGACGATGCCATTGTTGTTGCCGAAAACATTTCAAGAATGAAGTCCTCCGGCGCCTTGCCGCGTGATTCGGCCCGCGAAGGCACCTCTGCCATGTTTCTTCCTATAACAGCCAGCATCGCGACCACATGTGTCGCTTTTATTCCTTTGTTTTTCTTCGGCGGACGGTTCGGTAATATGGTCGCGTTTATTCCGCCGATAATATTTATAATGCTTGGCTCGAGTTTGTTCGAGTCGCTTTTTATACTGCCGTCTCATGTGACGTTTGAATTTTCACAGAGATTTAAAAACTTTTTCACCTTCGGTATATCCGGTGTTCTTAAAAGAAGAAAAGAAAAGTCCGGAAGAGTGCAGGGCGGGTGGTTTTTCGCCGTTGAGAGGGTGTATGCTTCCGCTATGCGTTTTACGCTTCGCTTTAAATTCTTAATTTTCGGCGCTTTTATTTTCTTTTTGTTTGCGGCATTCGGAATCCTCCGGGACGAAATGAAATTCGTAATGTTCCCGAATGAGGAATCAGAAGAGGTTTTTATAAGCGGAGAAGCCCCCGAAGATTACAATATGATTATGACGGAAAAGTTACTTCGCGAAATAGAGGACATCATAAGGGCGGAAGTCGGGAAAAATGTGGTCTCTTTTGAGTCGCGCGTTGCCACAGGACGCTTCAGAAGCAGCGCGTCCGAAAACGCCT
>CAYNYI010000082.1:0-2667 GCA_964401455.1 uncultured Fibrobacterota bacterium | reverse complement strand
CCGGCCTCTTAAAAAAATAACCGCCGGCTGGAAGAAAAAAATAGGGGAAATCGAGGGCCTGAGGGAATTCAAGGTCCGCAAAAGCCGCTTCGGGCATTCCAGCGGAAGCGCCATAGAATTAAAAATTCTGGAGTCTTCCGATTCGCTTCGGGCTCATGCTTCTGAATTTTTCAAAAACGAATTTACAAAATTTCCGGCTCTTGCCAATGTGGAAATAGATAAGCCGATGATAACTCCGGAGTACCGGATCAGGATAGACAGGGAAAAGGCCAAAAGGCTCGGTGTGCAGCCTTCTGAAATCGCGCGGGCGCTGAGGGCCGCCGTCGAGGGGAACGAAGTTTATGAGCTTAAGGAGGAAAGGACTACCGTCCGGGTCGTCGTCAGGTCCGAAGCTTCTGACGCGGGGGATTTCGGCAGAATACTTAATACGCCCGTTTCGAATAACGCGGGTTATTTGATACCCGTAAGAGATATAGTAGCTTTCAGAAAAACAAAGGCTTCTTCCTCGATAGAGCGCGAGGACTATAAAAGAGTAACCGGAGTATATGCCGATTTGGACGCCGCCGCGGGCATGACTACGCTTGATATAGCGGGGCATTTTGAAAAAAATGTATTTCCGGCATTCGGCGCCTCCCAGCCTTCGACCAGGGTCTTTTTTACGGGAGAGATAGAAGAGACAAGAGAGTCGGGTTCAGATCTTAAATTCGGAGCGATCCTTGCCGTAGCGGTAATTTATCTGATACTCGTTTTGCTTTTCGAGTCTTTCCTTCAGCCCTTTATAATAATGTTGACCATTCCCTTTGGTATCGCGGGCGTAATCTTCGCATATAAAATGCACGGCATGACAATGTTCGGCTTTTTCTCGGCGATCGGTGTTTTAGGGCTCAGCGGTGTTGTTGTGAACGATTCAATAGTAATGGTTACAAAGCTTAATACAGTTTCTTTTAAAGGTTCTTTTAAAGAAGTGGCGCCTCTCGTGGCCTCGGCTTCCTCGACGCGCCTGCGGGCGGTTATCCTGACCACCTTTACGACCGTGGCGGGGCTTTTCCCTACCGCGTACGGAATCGCGGGTTATGACGCGATGCTTTCCGAGATGATGTTCACAATGGGCTGGGGGCTTATCTTCGCCACTTTTATTACGCTTCTTCTTGTACCCGCGGTTTACTGTTCGGGTGTTGAAATACGCTTTTTTCTAAAAAAAGCTGCCGGGAGGTTTTTGAAATGAGGCTGTTTTTTCTCTTGTCGGTTTTCTTTCTTTTTTCCGGGACTTTTGCGGATAGCCTTTTTATAAACAGGGAAGAATTTATGCGAAGGGTCTGGGAAAATGACAAAGGGATAAAAAGTATCCTCGCGGGGCTTTCCGAAATCGGGCCGGCAAAAACTATCTCTGAGCCGTCAGAGGACATAGTGCTTTCTGTAAATCAGGGCTTTTATCTGGATTTCGACGGGAATGCCGGGCCGGAGCATTCTTCCTCTTTGTCTTATCTTTTTCCCTATTCGGGGTCGTCTGCTTCTGTATCGTTTAATTATTCGGATGAAAGACCGTTAAAATCGGAATTGGGAATTTCTTACAGTGCCGACCTTGTCCGCAACCGGTTCGGCAGGCAGGCGGAGCTTAAAAAACTCGCGGCGGATGTTTCCTCAGAAATCAGCAGGACCGCGGTGACGGAGTCTTGCGAAGATTATGCCGAAGCCCTTGCGGGACTGTATCTCGAATGGCAGCTTTCTTATTTTAATATGATAAGCGCTGAGTCTCTTAAAGAAACAAGTCTCCGTCTGTTTGATTATGTCGTAAAAATGAAAAACAGCAGGATAGCCGATGAGTCTGATTTTATAAGGGCAGAGCTTCAGGTGCTCGACGCCCGGCAGCGCCTGGCGGATTACAGAAATATTTTTAAAAAACTGACAGAAAGAATACTTTCTTATTCAGGAGCGGGCCAAACAGTTCTTTTTCCCGACACCGTTGTCCCGCCTATCCCCGAAGAGGGTGTTCCCGGTGTTCCCGATGTTCTTGACAGTATCCGGACTTTCCGCGCGCTTGATCTTGTTCTTCGTAATGATTCCGTCAATATTGAAATCGCCCGCGATAATCTGCTGCCCGCTGTTAAAGGATATGCCGGCTACGGTCTGGCCGGACTTACAGAAGGCCCGGAGGCTGAAAACAACAAGATAAACGCCGGCGCATCTTTCTCCTGGAATTTCAACAGGAAAAAAGATGAAGCCTCTCTTGCGCTAAAACTTGCGCAAAGAGAAATCTCTGATTTTAAAAAGGCCTCAGGAATTGCCGATGTGCGCCGGGAATTAAAAACACTTTCATCGGAGATGGATTCAGATCTTGAGATGATCGCTATTTTAAAAGAAAAGTCCGAAGCGGCATCCCGCCTGATGGAGGAAACCGAGCGCGAGTATGCAAGAGGCAGAGCCACTCTCAAGGATTTGATCGAGGTTATTAATTCTTTAGAGAATTACCGGATTCAGGCGCTTCGCTACCGGTTTGCTTTCCTGAAAGAGCGTGTCCGCTTTCTTAGCCTATCGGACAATCTGCTTAAAAAATTGCCGAAAATCCGTTGAATTTTGGGTGATATTACAAAATTAGGGATAAATTTGTAAAAAGACTTGCAAACTTAGGGCTAAATTTGTAAATTATAGGTATGAAAAGATGGCATT
>CAYNYI010000081.1:0-13415 GCA_964401455.1 uncultured Fibrobacterota bacterium | reverse complement strand
TCAATAATAATTTTAATTCCTCTGGTTGCTTGTGGCTATATTTTATATTTTTTAATTATCATTTATAACAGGATGTTTATACGAAAATGAAGAAGCTTCTTATTGCCGCGGTATCGTTAATACTGGTTTTTGCTTTTATATACGCCGTCTATTTATATGGAAACAGAAAGTTTTCCAGGCCTCTGTATACCGGTAGTGAAGCCCGGGAAGTCATAGTTGATATACCGTCGGGCGCGACCGGACATATGATCGGAAATATACTCCGGCAAAAAGACCTCATAGGCAGTGCCTCGGACTTCACCATGTATCTTAAATTCAAACGTTTTTTCGGGGACGCACCCGTGCCGAAAGCAGGAACGTACAGACTTTCAGCTGCTATGTCTGTTTCCAAGATGGCTGAAATTATGGCCGACGGAAAAACTGCCGTCCGAAAAGTAACAGTTCCCGAGGGGCTTACAATTTGGGAAACCGCTTCGGTAATATCCGCCGCAACGGGTATTGATTCCGCTCAGTTTGTAAAGACCGCTTTATCAAAGAAAGTGATGAAAGATTTCGGCGTAAAGGCCGGAAATCTTGAAGGGTATCTTTATCCCACTACTTACTTTTTTCCATGGAAAAGCACTGTTTTTAAAACAATTGAAATAATGACATCTGAGCTCTTCAGAGCTCTTTCCCGGGAAGGAATTCGTGCTCCTGTAAAAATTAGAGGGAAGATATACAGCCTACATGAGATATTGACGCTAGCGTCAATAATTGAAAAGGAAGCTGCTGTGCCTTACGAGAGAGGAAAGATATCAGGCGTGTTTCATAACAGGCTTGAGCGGGGAATGCGGCTTGGGGCCGACCCTACTGTTCGTTATGCGGTGAGACGTTTCAAAAAACCAATAAGAAAATCCGACCTTAATTCTGTTTCTCCTTATAATACCAGAAAATTCCGCGGTCTTCCTCCTGGTCCTGTATGCAGCCCGGGTATAGAATCCATAAAAGCCGCGCTTTATCCGGAAGAAACGCGCTCGCTATATTTTACCGCCAAGTTTGACGGAAGCGGGGAACACCATTTTACGGAAAGTTTCCTCAAACACAATAAGAAGACAATAGAGTCCCGCAGACTTCTAAGATGAGAATCTGTTTTGCAATGACTCCAATCATAAAGTATATTTAGGGTCTTATCCCTAACCGAAAGCAAGGAGAGAAAATGAGCAGGAAATCTTTATTTATAATTCTGGCGCTTTTTACTGCGTTCAATTCCGTTTTCGCCCAGCAGGAAGAACGGGTTGAACAGGAATGGAAAATTCTCGGTCTTTCTCAGACAGAATGGGAAAGATGCAAGCAGAACGACATTGATATCAAAAAGGTCAAACATCTCCTGAGCCGAGGTGTTACCGTCTCAGAATATCTCAGTAAACCCTGGATTACTCTTGGAATTTCCGAAAGGGCATGGATAAACCAGAGAGAAAAGGGGCTTAATACAGAAGATATTCAGGCTTTCCAGGATAAGAGCAATAACGGGGGGTGGATTATAATGAGCGGGCTTATTCCGGGGTATCGGCAGTTCAAGAGAAAAGACATGCTTAAAGGAACGGTAATGTCAGGCATAGGAATAGCGTCTCTAAGCCTTTATTTTCTTGATGAAAAAGTAGAAACTAATGAGCTTAACGGAGAAGAGACCCGCACCAAAAAGTCTTCATATCTTATAATACTGCTTGCGGACTGTATATTCAGCGTCGTTGATGTTTATCGTAACGATTACCCCAGAGCCGCAAGGCAGGATATTGGCTTTAATATTGAGTCGAACGGAAAAGAAACCCGGGCTGAATACTCTTTTACCTTTTAATAAAGGCGGTCATTTTTGTTAAGGAATATTTGCAAATCAAAGATATCCAATATCAAAGTCACAGGAGCGGTCCTTCATTATGAGGGAAGCCTTACACTGCCGTCCGATGTAATCCATGCCGCTGATATGGTGCCCGGTGAAAGAATCCAGATTGTGAACAAGAATAACGGCAACAGATTCGAGACCTACCTGATAGAAGGAGAAAATAACGGAGAAGTCCTTTTGAACGGTCCGGCGGCAAGGCTGGGATATCCCGGAGACGAAATTTTTGTGATCTCATATGCGTTTTACAGCGATGACGAAATCCCGGAAGGCATTAAAAAAATAAAATTGAAGGAAGGTAATAAACTCCCATGATAAATGAAGGGCTCAAAACGGTAATACTCGCGGGAGGCAAAGGAACACGTATGAAAAGTGAGTCTCCGAAAGTTCTTGTGAAGGCATGCGGGAGAGAGTTGCTCGCTTTTGTTATAGACTCGGTTATTAAATCCGGTTGTAAACCGTCTGATATAACCGTGGTTATAGGTTATAAAGGTGATATGGTAAAAGAGCGGTTCTCGGACGCGGGAGTAAACTTCGTTATTCAGGCAGAACAAAAAGGTACCGGCCACGCTGTTATGATGACAGAAAAGAATCTCAAAGGCCAAGATGGCGATGTTCTTGTATTATGCGGAGACTGCCCTCTCATAACTCCCAAGACAATTATGGCCCTTTACAGTGAACATCGTGACTCAGGAAGCGAGGCTACGGTTCTTTCGGCTGAACTCGAAGATCCCTCCGGCTACGGCAGGATAGTGCGCCGGGAAGACGGAAGTGTAGACGCCATTGTCGAACAAAAAGACGCCGGCAGCGATATTCTAGCCATTAAAGAGGTAAATTCCGGAATATATATCTTTAAGAATAAGAGTCTCTTCGACGCTTTGGGGCGTATTGGTTCGGATAATTCCCAGAATGAGTATTATCTCACCGACACAGTTTCAATAATAAGGAAAAACGGGGGACGAGTAGCGGCACTTCGTGTTATTGATCCGTCTGAGATTATGGGTGTGAATAATATTGAGCAGCTTGAGGGTCTTGAGGCTATTATAAATAATAAGAAAATTCTCTGATTCCCGATGAAAAATACGGTCGTTCAACTTCTGGCATTTATAGCCGTCGTCGCCGGATCCGCGTTTTTTTTTCGGGGTCTGCCTGACCTTCCTGGAAAAAATAGCAATAGTTCTTCAAGAAGCGGTGTACCGAGTGTCGGTGAGATTGAAGTCCTTAACGGGTGCGGTGTTGACAATCTGGCGTCTTCCGTTACCGAGCATCTCAGAATAGCCGGGTTTGATGTAAAACACAGCGGAAACGCCGAAGACTGGAATTACGAGCTTACGGTAGTGGCCTCCAGGGTAAGGGATATGCGGAATGCGGAACTCGTCGCTTCTGCGATGGGAACCGAAAGAGTGATTATGCTGCTTAATGATAATATTTTATATGATGTTACGGTCTTTGTCGGACGGGACTATCCCAAAATCCTCGCTTCGCTGGAAAAATTCGCCGGCGAAAAAATTAATTAAGGAGATCTTTTTGAAAGAACTTGCAGGAAGAAAACTTGCGGACCTCGCAGCGGTATTTGCTTCGGAAAAAAAAGCGGAAGACATCTTGTGTCTTGATCTTACAAAGCTTACGGCTCCGGCCGATTATTTCCTCATCGCGACTGTCCGCTCCGCGCCCCAGCTGTCGGCTGTAAAAGATTCGGTGTTCTACGGTCTTAAGAAAAACGGCCCCGAAAATGCTGTGCCGCGGCTTGTTGAAGGCGGCAAGGGTAATTCTTGGATTATTCTGGACTATACTGATGTAGTCGTACATATTTTTATGAAGGAAAGCAGGGAATTTTATTCCCTGGAAAAATTTTGGGAAAAGGCCGGAGTCATCATATACGATGATTATGGCTCTGTAATAAAAGAATAATAAACAGGCGGTAATGAAATGGGTTCTATACCTCTGACAATCGAAGAAAAACTTAAAAACGCGGTTATAGAATTATACGGTGAAGATGCGCTCGCGCATGTTTTTATACGTGAAACGGACAATCCCTCCAGAGGCGATTATCAGACAGAGTTTGCCATGAGATACTGCCGGGTCGTAAAAAAGTCTCCGCTGGAACTTGCGGAAAATTTAAGAGATAAAATTTCTGGTGATTCTTTCTTTTTAAAAGTTGAGGCTGTTCGTCCGGGCTTTCTTAATTTCTTTGTATCGGATCGGGCTTTTTCTTCTAGTGCTACCTCTCTTTTTGAGGACTGGAAGCTGGGAGCCGGCTCTATTTATAAAGACAAAAAAATGGTCATCGATTATTCAAGCCCCAATATTGCTAAAAGAATGCACATAGGTCATTTCCGTGCAACTATAATAGGCGACGCTATATACAGGATTTACCGTTTTGCCGGTGCCGACATAATATCGGATAATCATATCGGCGACTGGGGTACGCAGTTCGGAAAACTCATTGCAGCTTATAAAAAATGGCTTGATCCTGAAGCATATAAAAATGACCCTGTAGGTGAGCTTGAAAGGTTATACCAGAAATTTGATATTGAGAAAAATGAAGACCTCCTTAATGAAGCGAGGGAAGAGCTTGTGCGTCTGCAGTCGGGTGACCCACATAACACGGCTTTATGGAAAGACTTCAGAAGACTTAGTTTATCTCAATTCGACAAGGTGTATGAAAAACTGGGTGTAAAATTCGATGTGGTGCTCGGAGAGAGCTTTTATAATGATATGCTGCAAGAGGTCGCTTCCGAACTTGAAACAAAAAAAATTGCAAAAGAAGATGCCGGGGCACTTATAGTTGACACTAAGGAAAGATACGGGGTTTTTGGACCAATAATCGTGCGCAAAAAAGATGGAGGCTTTGGATATCCCGCAACTGATTTGGCAACTATAAAATATCGCATTGAAAACTACTCTCCCGAAAGAATAATTTATGTTACCGATAATCGGCAGCAGGATCATTTTCGCGCCGTTTTCGCGGTTGCGGAAGAATGGCTGGGGAAGGTTCCGGATCTTGTACATGTATGGTTCGGAGTGATGCGGAGTTCTGAGGGGACATTTTCATCAAGGTCCGGGAATACAATTATGCTCAGTGAACTTATAAACGAAGCGTGTGAAAAAGCGAGAGCTGTGGTTGAGGAGAAAAATCCTTCGCTTTCGGACGAAGAAAAGAATAATATCAGCGAAGTGGTAGGTATCGGCGCCCTTAAATACTCCGATCTCAACCACGACCCTAAAACGAATACAGTGTTTAACTGGGAGCAGATGCTCTCTTTCGAAGGGAATACCGCACCCTATCTTCTCTATACCTATGCCAGGATAAAGTCGGTTTTAAGAAAGCATGAGGCGGAATACGGCTCTGCCGACAATGCTGAAATTAATGTGGAAAATGATATTGAAAGAGAAATAATTAAACAGATAAACTCTTTTCCCCGAACGGTAAAGAACGCCGCTGAAATGTGCAAACCGAATCTCATAGGAGATTTTGTATTCAGTCTTGCTTCTTCTTTTAATACTTATTACAACAGACGGGATTGCCAGGTGGTAAAAGAAACTGAGCCCGGAAAAAGAGAAAGCCGAAAGGCTTTATATGGAGTTGTTGCAACCTATATAAAAACCTGTCTTGATATGCTCGGAATTCAAACCCTTGAGCGGATGTAATTAAACGGTTTTCCGGGACGGACAGTTTTTTCTTCCGCATTTTTCGCATCCGCTGAATTCTTTTTCTGAGGCGAAGAGTATTCCCGATACCGATTTCAGAGGCCGCATGAGTCCGGATTCCGTAATTCTCAGTCCTGTATCGTAAACCCCTTCTCCCAGGAGCTTAAAAAGCTCAGTTTGTTGTTTTACCGGCCATAATTCGGGAGTACCGGTTCCCGGTCTGATTAAGGAGGTTTTTGAAAGGCCGTGTCTTGCTTGTATTGTCTGTATTACAGCTTTTTCGGCCGCGGACAAAATTTTTTCCATTATCCTGTCGCAGTAATATGATTTGAGTATGTCTTCTTTATACCTTTGGAATCTATTATCTATCTCTGTTCCACAAGTTACGGCAAAAGGGAAGACCCTGTCGATTTCTTTAAGAAGAGAAGCCAGAAAAGGAGCTTTAAAAACAACACCCGAAATAGATACATTCAGAGGAGACCGGTTTTCAATAAAGCATTCTTTATAAAAAGCCGCCGGGCGAGCAGACTTGGCAGCCTCTTCGGACAATTCAGCAAAAACAGCGCCCTCCGCGGTTCCCGCCGGCGCCCCGCACTCTTCCGCAGTTTTCGATAAGTCAGGGACTTCGCCGGTATCTGTCAGAAGAGGCATTATTCAGCCAGATAGCGTTCGGCATCCAGAGCGGCTATGCAGCCGCTTCCGGCCGCGGAAACCGCTTGACGGTAAATTGGGTCGGTAAGGTCTCCGCAGGCAAAAAGCCCCGGTTTACCTGTGGAGGTTGACGGCGGATTTATTTTAACATAACCCTTGTCATCAAGTTCCGCGAGTCCAGAGGTAAAACCGCTGTTAGGTTTGTGGCCGATAGCTACGAACAGAAAATCGAATTTTTCCTCATTTTCAGCTCCTGTTTTTACATTTTTTATTTTGAGAGCTTCAACTTTATCTTCGCCGAGTACTTCCGAAACGACACTGTCCATAATCGTTGATATCTTTTCATTTTTTGAGATCCGGTGCTGCATTGCTTTTGATGCGCGGAATTCGTCGCGCCGATGGATTATTTTTACTTCGGAGGCGAATTTCGCCAGGAATGTAGCTTCTTCTATCGCGGTATCTCCTCCTCCCACGACAGCAACTTTTTTACCCCTGGTAAAAAAACCGTCGCATGTCGCACACATTGAGACGCCTCTGCCGAGCATCCGTTTTTCTGATTCCAGCCCAAGGCTCATGGCGCTGGAACCTGTGGCGAGAATTACCGCTTTCGAAGTGAATTCTCCGGATTCTGTTTTAATGGAATAGCCGCCTTCGGTCTCGGACATGGACTCTACGGTTTCAGATTTTATTTCAGCGCCGAATTTTTCCGCCTGTTTCTGCATTTTCGAGATAAGTTCAGGTCCGGTTATTCCTTCCGGGAACCCCGGGAAATTCTCGACTTCGGAAGTTATAGTTAGTTGCCCGCCGGGCTGCGGACCTGTTAACACTGCCGGTTTAAGATCCGCCCTCGCGGCATAGACCGCCGCTGTGAGCCCTGCAGGGCCGTTCCCTATAATCGCAAGCTTTTCCATGATGTCTCCTTGGATTTATATGAAAAAAGTTTTATTACGACTCAATTATAAAATTCTTTTAGCGATGATTTCAATTAAATTATTAATTATCTTCTAGGCATGTTTTCGCAGATCATAGAACTTGATAAACAACTGTTTTTAAGTCTCAACAAAGGGCTTTCCTGTTCCTTTCTTGATGCTGTAATGCCTGTTATAACGCACTTAGGAAACGGATGGGTTATGGCGGTTATTTTAATCTCCGCTATTCTGATTTTCAGTAAAAACGATTTCAGAAAGCTTTTTGTTACGGCGCTTATTGCGCTCGTTGTCGGGGGGTTGTTCGTAAATGTAATAAAAAGATCCGCGGGCCGGAAAAGGCCGCCTGCCGTATTCGAGGAGATAAATGTTATAGGGCCGGCCCACAAAAGCCGTTCCTTCCCTCCCGGGCATACACAAACAGCCTTCGGCGGAGCTTTTTTTCTTTACCTTATGTCCAGAAAACGTCATGGAATAATTTTTTTCGGGTTCGCGGTTTTAACAGGTTTTTCGCGAATTTATCTCGGTGTCCATTATCCGCTTGATGTTTTTTTCGGTGCTCTGGCCGGTATGGGCTTCACATACGCTTCATGGAAACTTCTGCGGGAAAGGCCCTTGCCCTGACAGCTTTCCTCTCTTGACTTTAGGTATGTAAAATTTTTAGTTTTCTTTTTCTGTTTTTATTATGACGCCATAAGCATCTTTAACTTAACAAGGAGATTTTTAACCATGATAGAAGTTAAAAATCTTACAAAAAAATTCGGTGAGGTTGTCGCGGTCGACAATGTCTCATTTGATGTCAAAAGAGGGGAAGTGCTCGGATTTCTCGGACCTAACGGAGCAGGCAAAAGCACTACCATGCGGATCATCACCTGTTTTCTCAGTCCGACCTCGGGTTCGGTCAGTGTAGCGGGCGCAGATGCTGTTTCTGATTCAATGGAAGTCCGTAAGAAAATCGGTTATCTTCCCGAAAACGCGCCGTTATATGATGATATGGAAGTCCTCGAATACCTCGGTTTCATTGCTGATATCAGGGGATTGAAAAACGGCTCCAGAAAGCAGGCGCTAAACCGCATGATTGATGTCTGCGGACTTTCGGGTGTTATCGGACGCCCGATCGGTGTTCTTTCAAAAGGTTACCGTCAGCGTGTCGGGCTTGCTCAGGCTATGATCCACGATCCGGAACTTTTGATACTTGACGAGCCGACAAGCGGTCTTGACCCGAACCAGATTATAGAAATCCGGGAACTTATAAAGGATATAGGGCGCGAAAAGACCGTGATTCTCTCAACGCATATACTTCCGGAAGTGTCCGCCACATGCAGCCGCGTAATTATTATCAGCGCCGGTCGCCTTGCGGCCTCTGGAACACCCGAGGAACTTATATCAGACCAAACGGCGAGCGAAAGGATTGTCGCGCGTATAAGAGGAGACTACGATGCGGTGTGTAATGCCCTTACCGCGGCCCCGTTTGTTCAGAGTTACAAAAACACCGCTCAGGAGGACGGACTCAACTCATTTGAGATAATTCCCGGGCAGGACGGTGCCGGAGAAAAACTGTTCGGCCTCGTAAAGGACGGAGGCTGGTCTCTGTCCGAACTCAGAAAAGAAGGCGCCAGCCTCGAAGATGTTTTTACAAAACTTACGAGGGGGGAATAAGATGGAAAATACCAAAGCTGTATTTAAAAGAGAATTCAGAGCATATTTCGCATCTCCGATAGCTTACATATTCCTTTGCGTTTTTATAGTTTTCAACAACTGGATGTTCTTCCGGGTATTCTTTCTGAGGGATATCGCCTCCATGCGTGAATATTTCGGGCTTTTACCCTGTGTCTTTTTGTTCGATCACCCCGCTGTTACTATGCGCACCTGGTCGGAGGAACGGAAAATGGGAACAATTGAGATGCTTCTGACTCTTCCTGTGAAGGATCTTGAAGCTGTCCTCGGGAAATATCTTGCCGGGCTTGCTTTTATTCTTACCGCTTTTGTCTTTACATTTACTGTTCCGGTTTCTGTGGAACTTGCGGGAGACCCGGAATGGGGTGTAATGCTCGCCGGTTATATAGGAGCCGTTTTTCTTGGAGGCGCTTATCTTGCGATAGGCATGTTTATTAGTTCGGTAACCGAAAATCAGATAGTGGCTTTTATTATAGGAGTTATGGTAACCTTTTTCCTTTTTATAATAGGAGAGGATTTTGTAACCGCGTTCGCGCCTTCTTTTTTTGTGCCGTTCCTTGAATATGTCGGTCTCGGACGGCATTTTAATTCTATTACGAGAGGTGTTGTGGACTCATCTGATGTAATCTATTACTTGTCTGTAATAGTCTTCTTCGTTTACCTTAACATTAAATCGGTAGAGAGCAGGAGGTGGAAATAATGGAAAGAGGCGCTCTAAATAAAACCAATTTCTTCCTCACTATTCTGGTGGTACTCGGTTCACTCGCTTTATTCAATTATCTGACCGGTAAGCTTTTTGTCAGAATAGACCTTACTGAGGATAAGGTCTTCACGGTTTCCGACGCAACCAGAAGGATACTTAAAAACCTTGATGATCCTGTTATCGCTAAAGTTTTTTTATCAGGCAAGCTGCCGCCGCAGGCGGTCGGAATGGCTAACAGGGTCCGCGATCTTCTTTCGGAATTCAGTAAATATTCCAAAGGAAACCTTAAAATACGCTACATTGACCCTACAGACGATCCGGACGCGGAAAGCGAGGCCAGGGCTCTCGGTATTTCCCCTTCTCAGGTAACGGTAATTGAGAAAGACAAACAGCAGACCGTTCAGGTTTACCTCGGTATCGCTTTTACATTTGAGGATAAGAGCGAAGCCATGATGCTCGGTAACAATCTCGGAGGTTTTGAATACGAGGTTGTAAGCCGCATTAAAAAACTTACGCTTGATGAAACGCCGAAGATAGCCTTTTTCTTCCCGGATACTGAGAGATTTGGTTTCAGCGAAAATCTCGGTAATATAAAAAAGGTACTGGATGAAAGGTATTCCGTTATATCGACAGATCTCGAGGAAGAACCCGACGCATCTGTTCGGACCCTTATAATAGTTGGTGCCGGAAAAATGTCAGAAAAACAGGCGGTCAACCTCGACCAGTATCTGATGAAAGGCGGCAATATTATCGCTTTGACCGAGGCTGTTAAAGTGGATACGAGGTTTGGAATGATGGGGATGCCTGTTGACAGCCGCCTTTTCGATATGCTGTCTAATTACGGTGTCTCTGTAAATAAAGACCTGGTTCTTGACGCGAGCAATGCTGTACTGCCCTTTAATGCCGGAAACGGCAGAATGTTCCTTTCGCAGTATCCGTTTTTCGTGAGAGTCAGACCTGACGGGCTGAATGACGAAAACCCTGTTGTATCAAAACTCGGTTCGATGCTGCTGCCGTGGGTAAGCTCTTTAACCCCTGTCGCCGATTCCGCTTCCGGAATAGAATCCGAGGTCCTCATAAGTTCGACAGAGTCCGCATGGCTTAAAACCGGAAGGTTCGATCTGATGCCGGAGCAGGATAAAATAATGTCCGACCGCAGCAGTGCTTCCAAAAGAGTGCTTGGGCTTGTGCTTTCAGGAGAGTTTCCAAGTTACTTTAAAGGAAAGTCTCTTTCTGATACGGTTTATCAGGGCGCTGTCCTTGAAAAGGGAGTCAATTCAAGTATAATTGCCGTTGGTGATTCGGATTTTCTTACCGATGAGCATACAAGGGAGTCGGGAAATATCAATTTCATAAATAATGCTGTTGATATGCTGTCTCTTGATGCCGACCTTATTAATATCCGTTCGCGGCATATCAAGAGGGCCGCTCTCGATACGGATATTTCGGCGGCAAAAAGAAACTTCATTAAATACGGAAATATATACGGTATTCCCCTTATTATAGCTCTGCTTGGATTATTTGTCTGGCAGTATCGTAAAAAACGATTCAGAACGCTGCGTGAAAAAAGGAGTCAGTAATGAAAATAAAACAGACAGTTTCTATTCTGATTGCTCTTATAGCGGTAAGTGTCATAATATTTATATTTGAGAATGCTTCAGACGGTTCTCCGGAGCCTTCTTTGGTCTTTGACGGTTTCGATGATAATAAAGCCTCTGCCATTATTGTTGAAAAGGGCGGGGACAGCCAGAAGATCGTCAGGAAAGAGGGAAAATGGGTTGTTGAATCGGAGGGGGATTACCCTGCAGATACAGCGAAGGTCCAAAAGGCCCTCCGGATTATTTCCGGTTTGCGGCAGAGAGACATGGCTACCGATGATCCCAAAAAAGCGGAGAAATTCGAGACGGGTTCCGGCGGTCTTAAAGTCACAGTTTTAAACAATGCCGCTGATACCGCAGCCGCGCTGGTAATCGGAAAAATCACCCCTTCCAGAGGTAACTTTTTCAGAGTTATGGGAGAAAACCGTATTTTCCGGACCAAAAAACCGGTACAGAGTGATTTTCGTCAGTATAAACACGCGTGGAGAGATCGGGTTATAATGGATATAGAACCTGATGCCGTAAAGTCTTTTTCCGTCTCGTATAAAGAAGACGGTAAGACACAAAAAGCGGTTTTTGAAGAAGAGGCTTCCGGCTGGAAGGTCGATGACAACGGTGAGAACTACAAAGTTACCGCAGCGGGAGTATTCGGCTTTTTGGGCGCTTTGTCTCCGCTTCGGACCGATACATGGGAGGATGAAGAAGTGCAGGATACCGGTTTCGATTCACCGGAAGTCCGCGTTGACCTGAAGATGAAAGATGGTACTGAAAAGGAACTCATCGTTGGAAAGAAAAAGGACGGTAAATTTTTAGCCGCCTCCGGTGATCCTTCCAGGCTGTTTCTGCTTAATTCCTCCAAAATCGGGCAGCTCAAACCCAAACCTTCCGAGTATAAGGCCGAAACCCCTTCGGAAACCGTTCCGGGTGTTGTTACAGAGTAGCAAAGATATTCACTTTTATTTTTTTAACTTATTAAAAAACAGGAGCTTAAATTCGAGCTCCTGTTTTTTTATTTTGGTAAAATTCTGTCCTTTTGTCTGGCAATAAAAAAGGTGAATTATTATATTTTTTTTATGGATTTGCCTTTCAGGGACTATTTAAATAAATTGCCGGCATCTGTTCTCAGAAATGCCGCACAGGACGGTACAAAAGGGATTATTGCGACCAGCCGGCTTCACCGAATTATTGAAAAAAAATATCTGGACAAAAAAAATCTTTTCACAATGATTGATTCTCTTCCTCCTTCTGCCCGCGAGGTCTTTTTAAGCGTAGCTCACAGGGGGAGCGCGGGTTTGTTTCTGGATGAAATCGACAAAATAGTTTTTCCGGAAGGGGAGGCAGATCTTCCATCCATTATTGACAGTCTGCTTTCGAGGCTATTAATAATAGGCACGAAAGAAGGCTCAGGCAAGTTTTATACGCCACCGGAGATAAAAGAGACAGCAAAAGAAAACTTGGATGAGGATCTTTTTTCCAGAATTAAAGCGGGAGAACAAAAAGGCGCCAGATTAAGGGAATCTTTCAGCCTTATAACGGATATTTCCGTTATTCTGGTGAATTGTCTTAAAAGCAATATAAAAATTACAAAAAACGGTCTGATTTCTAAAAAAAGCTTTGAGCTTCTTTCATTCGGCACGGTGACGGCGCCGGCAGCGGCATTTTCCGCCGATGAAAGCCCGAATCCATGGGGAGTCTCGGAATGGCTGGCTGTTATTCTGGATTTTTGCCGTGATCATGAAATGATAAGTGTCTCAGAGGGAGAGATTGTACTTTTAAAAGGGGCCCATGCCTGGTTTGAGACCGGCCCAAAGACCCAGACAGAAAAATTTATGCGTTATCTGAGAGAATTCTGGAAAGATGGTTTTCTCTTCAAAACAGGGGCTGTAGGGTTTCTTGTACGTGCTAAAGGGCCTTGTTTTTATGAGGCTTTTTCCTCGGTTCTTGCGCTTGGAGGAAGAGACCGTCCGGAAAAGCCGTCCTCTGAGGCTTTAAAGCAGGTGCTTCTTAATACAGGGCTGGCCGACAGGATTGTTACTGATGCCGGGGCGGAGCTCTTTGCCGCCGGAAAAGCCGCGGAGGACTTTGAGTCCGGTATTTACAAACTTCCTTCGGAAGCCTTTGCCGCGGGTTTCACAGTTACACCTGATATGGAGATTTTTGCGCCCTTGAATATCGCTCCCCGACAAAGATATCTTCTGGACATGACCTGCTCACTTTTGGCCACAGACACAATGCTCCGTTATAAAATAGAAAGAGAAACTCTTCTTGAGGGTCTAGAGAAGTTGGAGGAAATAGATCTGGATATAGCGGCTTTTTTCATGGAAAACTCCTCG
>CAYNYI010000080.1:0-13418 GCA_964401455.1 uncultured Fibrobacterota bacterium | reverse complement strand
GTTCATAATTACCCGGTTTTTTTATTTTGATCCCCAACGGCAAAGCGGACTCATATTTAACGGTCCTGTAGCCGGGCGGATACTTAATCAGGGTAGTGCCTCTGAAGTCCTGGACATAATGGCCGGTATTGTATTTTTTATTTTCTATAAAAAGTTTTACCGAGTTGGAAAGGGATATTACGGATTCTGCCGTTAAAGTGTCGTGGCTGCCTGTGTTTGCGACCGTATATTCAAAGAATACCGGTTCTCCGTATCTGACGGAATCTCCTGCGCAGAGTTTTACATGGAATTTTATCTTGCCCGAATTGTTAGAATGGTAAACTTCTTTTATGGTATCGGTTTTTTTTTCAAAATCGTTATAATCGGATGGGGCGTCAGTGTCTTCGCAAGAAGACATAAATAGAATTAGACTTAAACCAATACCTGAAATAAAAGCATATATCTTCATTTTATTGAGTCTATTATCTGTTTCGGTGAAATCGTAACAGTCCCCACCCCCGATACCGCGATTCCAGCGGCGATATTGGCTATCTCCGCCGCTTCCGGAAGCGATGCTCCTCCGGTTACAGCTGCTGTAAGAACACTTATTACGGTGTCGCCGGCACCGGTGACATCAAATATTTCACGTGCGCAGGCCTTAAAAATACTTGGGGGGTTATTGCCCTCAAAAAGCGCCATCCCCCTGCTGCCGAGAGTTATAAGTATGGAATCCAGCCCGAATTTTTTAATAAGTTCGGGACCGGCTTTTAAAAGGGCCCTATCGTTTTCAATCGAATATCCAACTGCTTCACGGGTCTCTTTTGAATTTGGAGTGCATATGGAGAATCCGCAGTATCGAGAGAAATTTCTCTCTTTGGGGTCCAGTGCCGTAAATATCCCTTTGTCCTTTTTTAACGAGGCCGATTCCTTAAGAATTGAGGGTGAAAGTGTCCCTTTTCCGTAATCAGATAATATTACAGCATCGGCCCCTTTTGATATCTTTTTCAGTTTTTCGATAAGGCTGTTGTCGGTGTCATTTTTAGGAGGATCGGTCTTTTCCCGGTCTACTCTTACAATATGCTGCTCATGCGCTATTACCCTTGTCTTTGATATCGTACTTATGTCCGGATCACGTATAATAGATCCGGTTCCGACTCCTGCTTCCGATAAAAGGCAGATTATGCGCTCCCCCCTGTCATCGGTTCCGCATAAAGAAAGGCATTCTGTTTCTGCCCCAAGGGAGGCCGTATTGACCGCTACATTCGCGGCTCCGCCGGGTATCTCTGTCTCCCGCTCGATTTTTACAACTGGGACCGGTGCTTCAGGGCTTATTCGGTCAACTTTTCCCCAAAGATAGCGGTCAAGCATTATGTCTCCGGCGACAATTATCCTTTTTCCCGAAATATTTTTCAGTATTTGTTCTGCTCTTCGGCGGGTTATCATTTAAGTATTACCTCTCCGATGAATATAAATTGAAAAGCCTGGAGAGCAGGCTTAAAAAGCGGCCCCAGAACCAGGCTTACTGTTCTGATATCGAATGCCCATTCAAAAACAAGCGCAGCTATAAGGACCGGGGGAACATAGCGCATTATTTTAAAATACAGGATCCGGGTTTTCCCGGATAAAAATGCGGTAAGAATTCTGCTCCCGTCCAAAGGATATACCGGGATTAGATTAAATATTCCTATCCCTATATTAATAATAAAAAAAATCATGAGAAAATAGTCGAAAATATCATTTTCCGTTTCCCCGGTAGGGAAAGAAGCGCCGCCAAATCTGAAAATCAAGCCCGCTGCCGCCGCCATAACAAAATTTGATGCGCTTCCGGCAAAAGCAACCCATGCGCCGGCAATTCTCGGATTGCGCAGGTTACGGCTGTTTACAGGAACAGGACGGGCCCATCCGAACGGTCCGAAAAAGAGCATAAGAGTTCCTATCGGGTCAAGATGCGCGAATGGATTCGGAGTGAGTCTCCCGCTGTTGGCTGCGGTATGGTCACCGAAATATAAAGCGGCTGCACCATGTGATATTTCATGTACGGTCAGCGCAGGTAAAATCGCTGCGAACCTTATCAGTAATAATTCAGGAGAAAGATTCATATTTTTGTAGAGGCACCACTTCTTTTTCTGAAGACGGATTTGAAATATTTTTACCGTTGATTCTGGATTCTATGAAATTCAATGAGAAAAGGGTCATAAGCAGTAGTAAAAGTATAATGAAAAGTATGTAAAAAGCCATGCGGTAGGATAGACCGAAAACCGGAAGTTTTCCGCCTTTCGTGGTATTATCAAAATCTAAATCCGCTTCCGGTTCTGATTTTCTTATTTTGAGTCTTTGATTTGATTGTGTGAGTTGTTCAAGCGCTTGTCTGTATTCTTCCGGCGTAATATCAAGCCGGCCGGCGTCCGATGGTTTAACAAGCATAAGCTTTTCTCGTGCTGCTTTTTCTCTCTGGCAATTCTCGGAACAGAGATTAGATCTCCCCTGTTTTATTACGCAGGATCCGCATACAGGCTGTCCGCACCATGAGCAAAGAAACGAAGCCGCTTTAGCAGGGTGAAAAGTGCAGAAAACCTTTACTCTCGGATTTTTCTTTCGCGGCTGATTTTTTTCCGGTGAATTTTTATCCATTTTTAGGGCTTATAACATTGTTAACAGCTCTGAGGTATTCTGTTACATTTCTTTTGTATGAACTGTCATAGTTCATTGCGTTTTTTTTCAATTGATGGATCTCTTTACCGTTTCTGTATGAGATATTTGAAATATGTCTGAAAAGTTTTACTATATTTGTTGATATAAAATCCTGATAGAAGAAGCCGTTTGCTTTTTCCGGATCCTCATCATGAGGTATGATGTTGTCAACGAAGGCGCCACCTTTTCTTGATATGGGAAGAGCGCCGTATCTCATAGCCTTAAGGTGGAGAAGTCTTTTATCGTCCGGCATCAGAAAAACACAGCAGTCTGTTCCTGAATAAATCTTTTTCTGGGATTTTTCGTCATCAAAATATAAAGATTTTACGGAAGATGAGTTTTGTGTTAGATTTTCTATTGCCCGGTCTTGCGATTTGCCTTCGGTGCATATTATATAATTTATTTGCAGAGCGTTCAGATATTCCATTGAGCTTTGAAGAATGTCTTCCTGATGCCTGCTTTTCTCAAGAAAAAGAGCAATAAGAGGTTTCTCCCCATCTTTAAGGCTGACTTCTTGAAGTAGAGCCGCTTTGCATTGTTTCTTGCCTTCGCTGTTTCCCGAAGAGTAATTTTCGGGCAGAAATCTATCAGTTGAAGGATCCCAGTCGGATTGCTTTATACATGGGGGAATCGGGATTATATCATTAATGCGAGACCTGAAAACTCCATCATAGCCGTGTCCGTAGGTGGTCGACAGAAGGTCTGTAATGCGGCCGGAACCGCTTACGAATATTC
Organism: uncultured Fibrobacterota bacterium; assembly: GCA_964401455.1. Lineage (GTDB taxonomy): Bacteria > Fibrobacterota > OXYB2-FULL-49-7 > CAYNYI01 > CAYNYI01 > CAYNYI01. Next base: position 10,013 of record CAYNYI010000080.1, on the reverse strand, counting down.
TGTCGGAATAAACTATGCCGCCTTTTACGGGGCTGAATTTACCCCAGAATTCCATTGTGTCCGGGGTGTATTCATTCCAGTCCAGACCGGTAAGCCTGAATTTGTCAGGGCCGAAAAGATCTACTTCGCTAATGTCTTCACAGCTGAAAAGTATTTTTGTCTTTCTGTAAAGAGAATTATCCTTGAAAAATTTCCTGATAAAAGGCGCGGTTAATGCTGTTTTCCAGCCGAACAGGTGTATTATATCGGCGGGTGACTCGAAAAAGGCCGGGATCTGTGCGCAGGCTTTGCAGAAAATTATAAATTGCTCTATTCCTAGTTCCCGAATAGAATCGGCTTTGAAGCCATCAAGAGGCTTGATGAAAATTACTTCAACACCGCGCCAAAAGCCTGTATAATAGTGGATAGCTTTTTTCTCGCGTCCAAGAAAAGTTTCGCTTCCGTGTTTTTCATGGATCTCCGCTTCGATCAGATAAGATTTATATGCCGGCAGAACCAGCTTAACCTCTGTGGCTCCTGAGGATATATCATTAAGGCTGCCTGCCGAAATTTCAAGATCGTTTTCCGGTAAAAATTCTGCGCTGTTTCGAAGCGATACAAAAAGAATTTTCAATTAAAAAACCCCGGGGGATATGATTAAAAAAAATATGGACAGTAATATAATGTAACTTCCATCTGTTTGTCAAACAAGTCGCATGAAATCTTCTGGAAGCCCTGATTCGACTTTTATGTTTTTTCCGCTTACAGGATGGAGGAAATCGAGACCGCTGCAGTGAAGCATTTGCCTTTTTATTGTAAAGGATTTTGCGTTCGGTTTAAATCCGTATTTAGAGTCTCCGATTATTGGAAATCCGTTTTCGCTGAAGTGTACTCTTATCTGATGCATTCGCCCCGTAATAAGCCTTACTTCGAGAAGGCTGTAATTTTTATAGTTTTTTACCAGTTTATAAACTGTCTCGGAGCGGAGTCCTTTATCATCTGCTGTAACTCTACCAGATGCCGAGCGTTTGAGCGGTAATTTAATTTTGCCTTTTTCTGGAGAGGGTTTCCCGAACACAAGTGCGCTGTATATTTTATTTATTTCTCTGTTTTTCACTATGCGGTTCATGTTTTTTAATGATATCTGGGTTTTTGCAGCTATTATGAGGCCAGATGTGTCTTTGTCGAGACGGTTTACAAAAGAAGGCCGGAAAATACCGTCATCAGAACATTTCGAAGCGAATGCGCTGTGCAGGATGTCAATCATTGTTGTACCTTTTTTATGTCCGGTTCCCGTGTGTACCGGAATTCCCGCCGGTTTATCCAGCACAAGCAAATGCTCATCCTCAAAAACAGGCTTATAATTTTGTTTAAAAAACCGGCTTCCCTTGAGCGTTGCGACTGTTTTTTCGGAAAATACGCCGCGTATTATTTCTGACGGGTCAATAAAAAAAGTTATTGTCTCACCTTTCTTAAGTCGGTATGATGATTTAATTCTTGTTTTTCCGGATTTAACTGCTCCTTTACGGAAAAGCGCGTAAATTTCTCCAAGTTTAAGATTTGGCATAAGTTTTCGGGCTATGCGGTCGGCACGGCGTCCGTCATGGGCTTCATTTATCGGAAGTTTGAACATATGAGATTATCTGAGTACAGGCTTCAGCGCGGATTTTTTAATGAAACCTTCTATATTATATTCCGGAACAAGGCATTTCCTAAAAATGCCGGACCGGTTTTTGCCTGAAAAAATCACGCTGTCTCCAAATTTGAGTCTAATTATAATTTTAGAATTTTCAGAGTTTTCAGAGAAAACGGGAGTATTATTCTCAGTTATAAGGAACTCGTCTGTAATTTCTTTATTCTTTCCGGGCAGCAATGAGGCTTTTTTTATTATCTCGGAAGAATAGTAGATTGAAGCGGAATAATTTTTTTCCACGAATTCTTTTTCCGCTTTACGATAAAGTTTCATGAGTTCATTGCGGTGAGCTTTCCGTGTAGCGTCAATGTAAACATGAGCTTCTGCCATTGCGGAAACCGCCGAGGCTTTCCCGGCTTTTTTATTTTTTCCGAGTATAAATCCTGACTCCAGCTCCCGGATGTCCTTTTTAAGTTTTTCGTTAATTAGGCCCAGGCTGTCAACGGTTACTCTTAATTCGGTATTTATAACAGTTACAGAATCAATAACAGAAACAAGGGAGTCAATGGATGGACATTTTTCCCGCAGGTCGGTTGATGTTTTGCGGTGGCCAGGATATGTTCTTATTTTGTCTTCTTTTTTTAATTCTCCGGTGGAGGTACAGCCGGAAAGGAAAAAAAGCAATAAGAAATAAACGGAAATACAGCATAGATAATGATTGTTTTTCATATACTGACTCAATTTACAATTATTTCTATTACGCCTGCAAGTAATTATTTCTAAAATTCAGCGCCCAGCGATAGATAATTCGAGGGGCTGAAACTCCTTTTGAGATTCTGTTTCCAGGCCCGGTCATATCTTAAAACCATTCCACCGAGTATATTCATTCTGAGTCCGTAGCCCCAGCTGCCTTTTATCCGTTTAAGACGAGGAATTATTCCGGCTTTCTCAGTGAATGTAACTTCATCGGAGGCCCCGGACCAGGCGGCAGCATGATCGACAAAGAAAACGCCGTTAACAGGGCCTATAAACCCTTTAAAAGGCCAGTCAAGGGCTATCCCCCTGATAAAGGATGTTCGAAATTCCATGGAGAGCATAGCGTATTTATCACCTGAAAGACCGCTGTTATACCTGTCATACCCTCTTATGGCATACAGATATTTTGAGAAATATATGTCTTCGACCGAACCGTCGTAGTAGCCGGGGAAAAACCAGTTCAGGTCGTTTTCAGACCCGGCCAGATAAAATTTTACGGGAGAGCTCCCCCCCCGCATACTTTTAGAAAATCCGGCGCCGGTCCTTAAGGCAAAGGTATATTTTTTATTCAATCTTATGTATTTTCTGTAGTCTGTGTAAACTCCGGCGTAGGAATAATCCAGGAAATACCAGCCGGGCATATATTCGGCGGAGATATTGAAACGTCTTCCGTCAACAGGACCTGTGAAGTTCCATATTGTGTTGTCTCCGATGAACGAAAGTGCGGGTTTGAGGATATTTGTGCTTGTTGAGTTATCGATATCGGGATATATGAAATTTCCGGAAACTCTGTCGAATACCTGATCTTCTTTTTCACGTGTCAGGTTTTGGAGCTCCAAAGTGAACTGCGCGCGTAAAAACTTTGAAAACGGGTAGATAAGTCCGGTTACTCCCCCAAGATTAATATCGCGGTTCAAAGTGCCGTAATAAGCCAGTGTGTCGTTTTCTTTGTATCTGTCGAAACCCGGTTCAGTGTAATAGTAATAAGATGAAGTAAATCTGTAAGCCCTGAAAAGAAGATCAATTCTCTCGGGTAAGTAGTAATAGCCGAAATATGCATTAAAATCCTCAGGATTGCCTGAGAGAAGGCCGGATATCTCAAATCTGTGGTTACCCATCAGGTCGCTGAACATAAGAAGCGCGCTTCCGCCACCGTAAATAGAGCCCGATCCCATTATTGACATACCCGCGTTCAGGCTTACAAGATCAAGAGAAAAATCTGTTTTATATTCTTTAGAGATAAACTCTCCGCTTTCTGAAATATATTCTGAAGAGTCCTCCAGAAAAAAAGAAGTGTCAGGAGCAAAATCTTTATCGTCTCTGTCCGGGTTTCTGCTGAAAATGTTTTTCTTCCGGTCCATCGAGGTCGCGGGTGGGGGCAGTTCCAGATTTTTTGAAAGCGAGTCTTTCGTTTCTTTTTTTTCAGTCTTTTGTTTATTATTTTTTGACGAAAGAGAATCTTTTTGTAAATTTTTTTTATTGCTCAGAATATGTTTTTGGTGCTTTCGGGTAAGTGAATTCAAGGTATCGAAAACCATGAGCTCCGCATATTGTTTTTCTGAATGTTTTCGGTAAACGCTCGGGGCAAGCGGGCCGTTGACAACGGAAGAGTCCGGATTTTTCATGAAATATATATCCCATCCCCCATTCTCAAAAACCGTAAAGGCAAGCATATCTTTTGCGCTTGAATAATCCGGAGAAAAACATCCGGTATGTACATCTGTCAGAGGCCGGGGATTGTTCTCGCCAGAGGTATCCGTAATATAAAGATTGCTTATACCGTTACGGTCGGATACAAAAATTATACTCCCGTCAGGCCCCCACGAAGGATGGGTTTCATTCCATCTTCCATCGGTTATTTTGCGAATATTCCTTCCGTTTTTATCGCTGATATATATTTTTGTAACAGCTTGATACGGAGGAACAGTATCCTCGATTCCGGCAGTAGAAGCCGCGAATGCTATTAATGCACCATCCGGGGAAAATACAGGGTCAGATTCGCTGACTTTGTCATTGGAGAGCCTGACAGATTTTTTTTGATCCATTTGGAGGACATAGATATCTTTTCGTCCTTCTTTTACGGCGGTATATACTATACTTTTTCCGTCGCGCGACCAGTCCGGTGAGAGAAGCGCTTCTGCATCCGGATGGTATTCGGAATAGAACTCTTTTTTTTCTGTATCATAAAAGGCCAGGAAATCTTTTCCTTTCCTTTTAGAGACAAGGACGATTTTATTACCGTCAGGTGACCAGCTTAACCCGCTTGAATAAGGATGGAAAGATTCATGAGTACCGGACACCCCTCCCTCCGCGAGCCTAATGGCTTTACGGGACGATCCCGAGTCTATATCCATAACATAAAGGCCGGGCCTGTAATCTTTTATATTGCTGAAAAAGGCCATTCTCTTTCCATCCGGTGAAAAACGCGGCTGCAGGTTAAAGTCGGACAAGTCTTCTTTATGGTCTGTGATTTTTTCCGACCGCTCGTCCGTGCTTTGCCTTTTGCCTATTTCGGGCCAGTATATTTTCTTTACTTCTCTCTGCCATTTATCCCCTGCCTCTTTAATTGAGACTCCGGTGGCTTTTTTGTAGGCGCGTTCATAATCCTTGGTAATGCGGAGAAATTTATAGAATCGTCCGATGCTTTCCTCACCGAATTGAAGAGCCGTAAAATTTAGAAAAGATTGGCCGGCTTTATAGGCCATAAAAAAGTTATTACCGAAATTTTGCGCGGGTGTGTAAAGGTAATTGTTTACCGCCGCGTCCCTAAGGTGCATATCCGACATCACGTCCCAGCCCACAGATTGCCGTTCCGCTATTCCCTCCGCGACCCAGAGCGGCATTCGTATCGAACCCATAGCCCTTATAGCGTTTACTACATTTCCGAAAAGCAGGTTAAACATGCAGGCGTGAGTCAATTCATGATGCAGCACATGCCTGAATTCGGAGTATGACCCGTTGAACGGCAAAACTACACGACCTTTGAACAGTTCTGTAAAGCCGCCGGTACTCTCTCCGGGATTTTCCAAAATGATATTGGTCTGCTCAAAATGCCCCGGTGATTCGTATAGTATGAATGGGACTCGGGTTGTGAGATTGAAATTGAACTCTTTCGAAATTTTCTCATAAAACTTTTCCGAAGATCTCGCCGCGAATTCGGCTATTTCTTCCGAACCTTCATAATAATAGAAATCAAAATGGCGTGTTTGTATGTATTCCCAATCAAAATCCCTGTATTGAACCTTATTTCCTCCAAAATCGGTAGCGTAAATAAGACAAGGCAGTATAAGGAGAATAAGCATAGCCGGAGCTTTTTTGCCTGCTCTTATTTTGAGCAGAACTCCGCCGGCCCGGAACAAATAATAGGCAAGCGGAAAAACGATTGCGCTCAGTATAAAGGTTCCGGCGAAATAAGGAACCAGAAACTCAAAACCTCTATCTGCAATTATGGCAGGAATTTTTGGAAGAATCTTAAAAATGGTTTCTGTGAAATTCGTTTCCACTCCGTTAAAAAGAGATAGATATTCACCCGTATATGAAATCCCGGTCAGGAAAACACCGAGACGGTAAGAGAGCCAGGTGAAAGGAACTATGAAAATTACACTTAACCAGCTTCCGGCAAGAAAAACGGGAAGATTCAGGCCCGCGGCTCCGGTTACGAATGGGCTGAGAAGCGAGTGCAGCCCGTATGTGGTAATATTAAGCCCCATTACAAAGCCCGCTGTAAAAGATTTTGCAGACAGATGCGGAGTGAGCGGTGTTAGAAATATTTTCTGCGCTGTAATTTGTATGAATTTTTTGAGATTACTTATCATTGAGGATAATATACTAATCGTCAAGGGTCTTAGTAAACCAGTCTTTGATAGATTTTGAATGATATATCACGAACGACGCAAGCATAATTGCGAGGACTATCTTTAAAAGGTTCAGTTGTTGAGTGTCTATATAATTGAAAAGCAGTGTCCACATTGCTATCGCTGAAAAGGTCCCGCAAAAAACCGCCGCGAAATTCTTTTTTATACTCAGTCCTATGAAATACCCTATTATTGATCCTATTACAGGTCCGGTAACAGGCAGAGGTATCATGACAAAAAGAAAAAGCCCCGGGATTCCGTATGACGCGATTTTTTTTTCGTATTTAACCGCTTTGGCAGCTGCGTTTTTGGCAGCAGTATTTATATAACTGGAATTTATATAATGCCTTATGGAAAGAACAAATACTGAATAGCTGAACAGTACTATCAATATCTCAAGAAACATGTTATAAAGAATCGTGACAGTGTTTCCGAAGCCCATCGCAATGCATATTCCGATGCCTGCAGCCCGCCCTCCAAGAGTGTGCGCGACAAAGGCAAGAGAAAGTGTTTTGGCGGTTGAGGGGTTGTAAAAAGCAGTCAAGGATATGCCGCCAAGAAGCGCAAAGAACGTTAAGAAAGCAGCTATCAGCAGTTTGCCTTCAATTGTTTCGAAAATCAGCCTGAAATCTTTTTTCATTCCCTGAAATTTTATGGTTTATATTTTTAATAAATATAATATTATGTTTAAAGAAATTCTATTAATATGCGTTGAGCGTATTTAATTATACAAAACTTTCAATATGGATTTAAAGAGACTTATTTTTAATTTATGATTTCATATTTAAAATTGTTATCTACGGCGGTTTTTACTTTATTGCTAATCTCAGGATGCCGTAATTCCGGTAAACTTAATAAAGAGAAGTTTATTAAGTTAAAAGCCGAGCTTGCCCTTGCAAGGCAGGCATATGAGAAGAATGATATGATGTACCGCTATTACCGGGGTGAAATTCTTGACTCCGCCGGTGTTACTGAAAAGGAATACGCATCGTTTACGGACAAAAATTTGAAGTCCCCCCGTAAATTCGGGAAAATAAACAATGAGGTGGCGGAACTGTTGGAACAGAAGATTAATTTGCGTGAAGAAGAAACGAGAAATTTTAAAAAACGTTCGCTATCCCGGCCTTAATCAGTCTTTCTTTGTCTGTTTTGCTTATTGTTATAATCTTCAGATTAAGATTTCTTTCATTTATTTTAGTTTCGAAATCGTCAAGGGTATTTAAAAACGCGTTTCTTATGAGCCCGCGCTGTTTAAACTGAAGACAAACTGTCTTGCTCGTGATTCTGTTTTTTCGTATTGCGTGTTCAAGGCTTGATATCGCACGTTTGCAGAATTTTTCCGAAAGAGGTTTTGAAATAATGATAGAGAGCTCCCCTTCTTCCACATTGTATTTGAAATAACGATGCCGTTTTTTGAGAGGAGAAAATTCATGCGGAGTATTTCGCCTCCAGGTTATATTGCATTTTTTACAGTGCAGTCTGCTTGTAAAAGTTAAAAAACGTACAATTTTCTTCAGGAATTTTTTGTCTATAATTCGCACCAAATTTTTATTGCCGCAGTTGGGGCATTTTACGGGGTTAATTGCAATCATCTACAGCTTTCATTATCCTTTCTATAAGGTTTTCTTTAATGAAACCCGATTTCATACCCTTTATGAAAAGAATAGGACCTTTCGGACTCCCTGTTACACATATATCGGCTCCGGCAGCTTCCCCCGGCCCGTTTACGCTGCATCCCATAACGGCAATTTTAAGGTTTTTTTTGCATCCGGCCAGTCTTTTTCTGAGTTTCTCGGCGGTTTCTATTACGTCCATTCCGACTCTCGCGCATGTAGGGCATGAGATTATGTCCGGACCGTCACGAAGGCCGAGGCACTTAAGCAGCTCAGCCGCTGTTTCAACCTCAGTAACAGGATCCGCCGAAAGCGAGACTCGTATTGTGTCTCCTATCCCATCCATAAGAAGGGCTCCTATTCCGGCAGCCGATTTGATAGTTCCTGTAAAGGCAGTCCCTGCTTCCGTAACTCCGAGATGGAGAGGGTAGTCGGATATTTCGGCGAATTTACGGCAGGCTTTCACTGTGAGTGCTACTGAGGAAGCTTTTATTGAGACTACCGTATTTTGGAAACCGAACTGTTCAAGGAGAGCGATATTTTTAAGCGCACTTTTTACAAGGGCCTCTTCATGAGAATATCCGATGCGAAATTCCTTTTCAATTGATCCGCTGTTTACACCGACTCTGACCGGGATATTACAGGAATCAGCTTTCTCTACAACTGCTTTTATGCGGTCGGGGCTTCCGATATTGCCAGGGTTAATGCGGAGTTTGTCGGCTCCGTTGTCCGCCGCGGAAAGAGCAAGTCGGTAATTGAAATGAATATCGGCGACAATCGGAATTGTCGTTTCAGCCTTTATTTTTTGAATAGCCCCCGCGCTTTTTTCGTCCGGTACCGCTACTCTCACAATATCGCAGCCTGCCGATTCAAGTCTTTTTATTTGTTCTACAGTAGCCTTGATATCCGATGTCGGGGTGTTTGTCATCGACTGTATTGTTATAGGTGTTCCACCGCCTATGAAAATGTCTCCGATTTGCACTTTTCTTGTGTCTTTTCTTTTTTCCATTAGTACCTATCTAATAATTTTACACTCTTGTCCATTTCTTTTTTGTATAAACTGGTATAGTTATTTATTACAAAAGTAAATTCCAGCCCCATAAATATAATAGCTGACAATATAAAAAGTGAAAGCAGAAACAAAGGCACTACTCCAAGCGCGCCGTAGATTCTACCGTAATCTATTATACCGCTGAAAACAAATGAAATAAAAAATTTTGATATCTCATAGAGTATTCCTGCGAAAATTCCACCGTACATCGCAGCTGATGCCTTAACCCTTGTATTGGGTATTAGTTTGTACATTATCATAAAAGCCATAGAAGAAAACAGGACCGGAATTATTGTTTTATTCAGGTTTACTATGAACCCTCCCACAGGCAACATCTTTATCCTGTGAGCAAGGTAGAAAAAACCGGCCGCATAAGAGACCATCAAAAAATAGGTGATAAATTTTTTAAAACTGTTTTTTTTGTCGGGTACATGGAAAATATGGTTAAATGCATTTTCAACTGTATTAATAACAAGAAGGCTTGTAATAAAGAAAAGAGCTATCCCTATGCTGCCAATTGTGGAGGCCTTGTCAAGAAAACTGTTAATATAATTTCTTATCATCTCGGTGGAATAAGGAAGAGAACGAATAAGGTCAGAAATGATTACTTTTTTATCGGATTCCTGTATTATTGTAAATGCCAGTATTTGCGTATCCCGGAATTTATTCAAAAGAAAAGAAAAAGAGGCGAGTAGAGGTACAAGCGACATCAGCAGGGTATATGCCAGTGCCGAGGAGCGCATAAAACAGCCGTCTCTGAAAAAATTGGACCAAACCAGCTTCATGAATATTACGCTTTTAATGAATTTCTTTCCGTCCATAACAAGATTGTGGTATATGAGTATTGTCCGGCGGTATAATTTTGTTCCGCGCCATGATCTGTAAATACTCTGAAGCATTTCGGTAAATATTCTGAAAACCATTATTTTATTTCTTCCTGTAACTCTTCGCCTGAAATTCCGGTGAAAATTGTTCTGTTCCCGGAATATTCGGGAAAACACTGCCTATAACCCGTAAATTGAAGCCTCCCCCCTGTATTTCGGTATCCTGGTATATCCTGTATCGTCCCTCTAAAACAAGAGGGATTTTCCAGGCCAGGTACATTCTGTGGCGGAAAAAAAGATCAG
>CAYNYI010000079.1:4234-13486 GCA_964401455.1 uncultured Fibrobacterota bacterium | reverse complement strand
TTCTCGGAATTGTTTGTAATGAAAGCGGAAGGAAAGAGCTTTGAAAGGCTCAAAAGTCTTTTTTCAGGGAACCCACTTATTAAAGAGATAATATCCGGTTACGGTTTTGTAATAAATAAAAAGGACTACGAAGCTGTTAACGGCATTTTGCGAAAACTCGGTTATACTCCTGTACCCTGGCATCCCGATAAGAAATCCGCCGGGACAGTAAAACCCGACACAATCGCAGAAGCGTTCGGCCGCCGTAAACGTATAGGGCGCGCAGAACTTATTTTGCCCGGCGAACCGGTACGGGATTCCGGGGAATCTCTCGACAAGGGTAAATACGGAGGGGAGATGCGGGAGATGGCATACAGCGATCTGCTCCGGGCTGTAAATTACGCGGTACTTATGGAAGACAGAATAATTGAAGCTGTCCTCAAAGATTCCGAAGAAGGGGAAAAATTAATAAAGTTCAGGCCGATTGATGTTAAAACAAAAAATAATGAGTCGGCTGTGGAGTGTTTTTCCTTCAATACCGGAAAAAGAGAAACAATACTCCTGACAGAGATAAAAAAAATGAAGATCACAGAGGAAAACTGATAAATGGCTTTTGTTCATCTACATAATCATACTGAATACAGTATGCTTGACGGCGCCATTAAAATTAAGGATATGCTGGATAAGGCGGAAAAGTGCGGAATGCAGTCCATCGCGATAACTGACCACGGTAATATGTTCGGGGCTATTGATTTCTATCAGGCCGCGGAGAAAAGAGGTATAAAGCCCATATTCGGCTGTGAATTTTATTTGTCTCCGGACAGCCGTAAAAACCGGAATTATGGAAGATCCGATCTGAAATATTATCACCTTATATGTCTTGCGGAGAATCTCCACGGATATAAAAATCTGATGGAACTCTCCAGTATAGGCTATAAGGAGGGGTTTTACTATAAACCGCGCATAGACAAAGAATGCCTGCGGGAGCATTCAAAAGGTCTCATAGGTCTGTCGGCATGCGTTCAGGGAGAAATTCCATATCTTTTAATCCATAACAGCCCGGAGAAAGCGCGTTTCGCTCTCACCGAGTATCTTGACATCTTCGGAGAAGGAAACTTTTTTCTTGAGCTGCAGGACCACGGACTCGAGAGCGAGAGACAGGCTGCGCCTCTACTTATGGAACTTTCCCGTGAGTCGGGAGTACCGCTCGCGGCTACAAATGATATGCACTATCTGGATAAAGAGGATTTTGAGGCGCATGAGTCACTTTTATGCATCGGTACAAGGACAGTCCTTTCTGACCCTAACCGCATGCGGTTTAATTCTGACCAGATCTATTTTAAAACAGAAGAAGAGATGCGGACAGTTTTTCCGGATAACCCGGAAGTTTTCGATATAACAGTGAAAATTGCCGAGAGGTGCAATGTTAAACTCAGCAGCAATTTATTTTGGCCTGAGGCGAGAAAACCTCCCGAATTCAGGACCGATCAGGAATATTTACGCCATCTTTCCTATGAGGGAGCAAAGAAAAAGTATAGCGAAATTACTCCCGAAATAAAAGAAAGACTTGAGCTTGAACTTTCTATAATGGATAAAATGGAAGCATCAGGCTATATGCTTATTGTCCGCGACTTTATCTCCCGTGCCAGAGAGATAGATGTTCCGGTTGGGCCGGGCAGGGGCTCGTGTGTAGGCAGCCTTGTTGCTTATTGCCTGGGAATTACCGCGGTAGAGCCGCTTCGATACTCGCTTCTTTTCGAGAGATTTCTGAATCCGGAGCGTCAGTCCATGCCGGATATTGATGTAGATTTCGCGGACCGTGACCGTCAGCGTGTTATTGACTATGTTACAAAAAAATACGGAAGAGACGCTGTCTGCCAGATCGGAACAATCGGCCGCATGAAGGCTAAAGCCGTGATCCGCGATGTTGGAAGGGTCATGGAAGTACCGCTGCCTGAAGTGGATAAAATCGCCAAGCTGATTGACCAGAAATCCGATCTTGCCGGAAGCTATAATGACTCGGTTGAATTCAGGCAGCTTATAGACAGCTCGGCCCTGTACAAAAAAATGTTCGATATCTCCCGTCGGCTTGAGGGCCTCGCGCGTCAGCCAGGTGTCCACGCCGCCGGAGTTATTATAGCTCCGAGGCCGGTCGTTGAATGCGCTCCGGTTTTTGTGGCACACGGTAAAAACGGAAGCGAGGACACGGTCGCCTCGCAGTATGACGGACACTTTGTTGAAGATGTAGGTCTTCTGAAAATGGATTTTCTGGGGCTTCGTAACCTCACGGTTATCAAAGACGCTTTATTCTGGATTAAAAAGAATTACGGCAAGGATATCGACATGGAGAATGTTGACCTCGACGACCCTGACGCTTACGGCCTCTTTTCAGAAGGCCGGACAGTTGGCGTTTTTCAATTTGAGTCCCCCGGAATGCGTGAATATCTTAAGACCCTTAAGCCGACTTGCCTCGAGGATCTTATCGCGATGTGTGCGTTATACAGACCGGGTCCGATGGACAATATTCCTTCATATATCAACCGTAAGCACGGTAAGGAAGAACCCACTTATTATCATGAGCTTCTCAAACCTGTTCTTATAAGTACATACGGTATTTTTATTTATCAGGAACAGGTCATGCAGGCAGCCCAGGTTATGGCCGGATACAGTCTCGGACAGGCGGACCTGTTGCGGCGCGCGATGGGTAAGAAAAAAATAGAAGCCATGAAAAAGCACCGGGAAATTTTTATCAAGGGGGCGGCCGAAAAGAAAATACCTGAATCCAAGGCGGTTGAAATTTTTGAGGTGCTTGAGAAATTCGCTTCTTACGGTTTCAATAAATCCCATGCCGCCGCCTACGCTTTTCTGGCATACCAGACAGCTTACCTGAAGACAAAATATCCTCAGGAATTCATGGCCGCCAATATGACTTCCGAACTTCAGGATAATGAGCGTATTACGGTCCTTATGGATGATTGTAAAAAGATGGGGATTGATGTTCTTCCTCCGGACATAAATAAGAGTTACCATAATTTTGTGCCGCTGCCCGAGAACAAGATAATGTTCGGCCTGGCGGCTATTAAAAATGTCGGCCAGGGAGTAACAGAGGAAATAATAAAAGAACGCGACGATAACGGGCCTTATTCAAGTATATTCGACTTTGTTCTCCGCATGGAAGGTAAAATGAACAGGCGCACACTCGAGAGTCTGATATATTCGGGTGCCCTCGACTCGCTTCCCGGAAACAGAGCCAGGCAGTTTAACTCCATTGATGTCGCTTATGATTATTATGCCCGGCGTGTTAAAGAGAAAAAATCATGCCAGATATCACTGTTCGGAGGAGGTGGAGAAAGCACAGAAGAAGACAGCTCATTTGATTCCGAACCCGAACTCGCCGATGTGGCCCCCTGGACTTTCAAAGAAATGCTTCAGAAAGAAAAGGAAACCCTGGGTTTTTATGTGTCGGGGCATCCTCTTGACGATTACCGTGATGAGCTGAACAGCTTTTGTACCAAACTTATTGAAGATGACTTGAAAACGATATCCGATGATGCTCCTGTTATTGTAGGCGGAGTAATAAAATCCGTAAGACCGAGACTGGACAAGAGGGGGCGTTCAATGGCGCATGCGGTAATAGAGGATTTTCACGGCACGCTTGATCTTACCTTCTTCAGCAGTGTTTGGGACACCTGTTTTGAGATGATTATTCCGGATCGGCAGTTTATTATAAACGGCAAGCTTCAAAAACGGGGGGATTACGGAACAAGCATGGTTGTGGATAAGGTTATGCCTCTTGAGAATGCGAGAGAGTCTCTTACCAAATCTATACATGTAGCTGTCGATACAACAAAATATTCCAAGGAAAAGCTCGAGGAAATAAAGAAAACCGCGATGGAATTCAAAGGCCCGTGCACTCTTGTTCTCCATGTCAGAACCAACGACGGCAGTGATTATGTTCTTAAATCCGCCAATCTTAAAGTTTCGTGGTCAAAAGAATTTCTTGTCGCTTTGCGGAGAATTGCCGGGGAAGAGAATGTTGTTCTCGGGCGTCATTATGAATAGGAGATTGAAAATATGATAAGGGGGCTTATCGGATTCCCGTCTGTTGCGTTTTATACTGTTGTCTGCGCTCTGGGTCTTATTCTTTTTATTCCCCTCAAAGTTTCCGGAAAAAAAATGCGGAAATTTTATTTTGATACAGCGGATATAATAATTAATTCCTGGCTTCGCTTCATCATGATAGTTTGCGGAGCAAAACTAAAAGTCAGCGGCCTGGAAAACGTAAACCAGGATAGGCCCTGTTTTGTAGTCGCAAATCATTCGAGTTCGATGGATATATCTTCTCTTCAACTCGCTTTGCGCAGGAGAGGGCGCTTTATTGCCAAGAAGGAGCTTTTCAGGGTACCTTTTCTCGGGTGGGGAATGGCGGCGGGAGGAAATATCAGCATCGACAGGAGTTCCGCCAAAAAAGGCGCGGAAAGTTTTGAGTCGGCCGTGCAAAGTATGAAAAGGGACAATATAAAGGTTATTATGTTTCCGGAGGGAACCCGTTCCCGGGACGGACATATTCGGCCCTTTAAATCCGGTGCTTTTTATTATCCCGTTAAATCGGGAATACCCATCATCCCTGCCGCGGTGCGCGGAGCCGGGAAGGTGCTTCCTAAAGGCTCCCTCATGCCCCGGCCGGGAGAAATAGAAGTGGAATTTATGCCACCGATCGAGACGGCCGGAATGGAGCTTTCAAAAAGAAAAGAACTTGCCTGTCTTCTCCAGGAAAAGATCAAGTCCGCCCTGGGTCAAGAAGAGGCGTGAATGCCGCGGAGGTTTTTTAAAAGTCCTGAATTTTCAATTCTCGACAGGGTGCTTTCCGGCCCTGTATGTTCTGAAAATGATAATATTTTAAAAGGACCGGGAGATGATGCCGCAGTTCTGAAGACCGGAGCGGGACATCCGCTTTTGCTTTCTTCGGATACTTCGGCGGAGGGTACGCATTTTTCCATGTCGTATTTTTCTTATTATGAAGCCGGCTACAAGAGCGTTGTCGCTTCGGTATCGGACATTTCGGCTATGGGGGGAACTCCGTTTGCGATACTGGCTGATACAGGAGTGCCGTCCCGGGCTTCTCAAAAAGACATCTCTGAATTATTCAAAGGGATAAAGACAGCAGCCGCGGACTGCGGGGCATCTCTTTCGGGCGGAGATTTTTTCAGGACCGGAAGAATTATTGTTTCTGTGACAGCTGCCGGTTATGCGGGCAGCGCCGGCCCCAAATACAGAAACGGAGCTTCCGAAGGAGACCGGATCTTTATTACCGGAGAGTGTGGAAAGTCCTCCCTCGGGCTTTCAGCATGCGCTTCGAGAAAGTCATTCCGGGGTATTAACTCTTTGCGGCGCGCTCATAAAATTCCTGAAATATCAATAGAAGCGGGGAAAATACTAGGAGATTCATCTGAGGTTACTTCGATGATCGATACCTCCGACGGACTGTCGTCGGAGATCTCTCACATTTCTCATTCTTCAGGCTGCGGAGCCCTGTTAGAATATGAAAAAATCCCGGTGCCTCGTTCCATAGACCTTTTTTGCCGGGAACTCGGTTTGGAAAGGGAAAAAACCGTTCTTCAGGGCGGTGAGGATTTTAATCTGTTATTTACGATAAGAGGCTCCGGGAAGACTGTCCTTGAAAAAATGAGCATTGCCGGAATAAAATATTCTGAAATTGGAATAATGACAGGCAAAAATTTATATTTGCGTAAAGAAAGCATTAATCATCCGCTGAAGCCCGGCGGTTATACTCATTAAAAAGGAAACTCCGATGGAAACATTTATTAGTGCTTATTCTGAACATCCCGTTGTTTATTCAATAATTCTTTTAATGCTTATTGCTATAGTAGCGGGTCTCGTAAAAATAGCGTTAAAGGCGGCGGTACTGTTTTTTATTATATCGGCGGCCCTGTTTATAGGCATGGTACTTAAAGACGACGGGGAGAGGGAAAAGATCAAAGACTATGTCAAGGAAAAGGGCGTGGAGGTCAGAAAGAAAGTCGAGCCCGGTATAGAGAAGATCGGCAATGACATGGGAGAAAAAGTAAAACAGGCCGGCGAAGGTTTAAAGTCTAAAATAAAAGAAAATATTGATAAATGATATTCCATTAAAAAACCCGGAGGACCTTAAATGAATTCAGAGATAATAAATCTCGGGAAATGTTCTGTGAAATCTCCCCTTAAACTATCTAAGGTAAAGGGCGATAAGGTCTATAATTATGTTGATGACACCGATCGTGTACTTTATAATGTGACATACGGAACCCATAAATCCTCCGACAGACCCGGCGACAACAGTGAAAGTTTTGAAATGGCCGGTCCGAGAGAATACATCTATTTCGATCCCTCGAAAATAAACGCCGCGGTTGTTACATGCGGGGGGCTCTGCCCGGGCCTCAATGATGTTATAAGAGCAATTGTTATGGAATTGCACTACAGGTATAATGTGCGCTCCATAAAAGGTATTTCATACGGCTATAACGGTTTTCTTCCGGAAAATTCTCTTCCGGTTAAAGAACTGACGCCTTCTCTTGTTTCCGATATTCATAAAGCGGGCGGAACAATACTCGGCAGCAGCAGAGGAGGAGGAGAAAAGGTTACCGAGATCGTGGATGCCCTTGAGAGAATGAATATCTCCATACTTTTTACAATAGGAGGCGACGGTACGCTTAAAGGCGCCCATGACATTGCTCAGGAAATAATAAAAAGAGGGCTCAAGATCAGCGTGGTCGGTATACCTAAAACAATAGACAATGACATAAGTTTCGTTCAGAAAACTTTCGGTTTTGAAACGGCGTTTTCCAAAGGGATGGAGGCGATAGACGCTGCTCATGTCGAGGCTAAGGGCGCTATTAACGGTATAGGGCTCGTAAAACTTATGGGAAGGCATTCCGGTTTTGTGGCCGCCAAGGCGGCGCTTGCCACCAATGACGTGAATTTTCTGCTGATTCCTGAGGTCCCTTTCGCGCTTGACGGCGGAAACGGACTTTTTATTCATCTTCATGAAAGACTTAAACAGAGGCAGCACGCAGTTATAGTTGTTGCGGAAGGAGCGGGGCAGGAACTTTTTAAATCTGAAAGCTCGGAGAAGGATCAATCCGGAAATATAAAATTTCAGGACATAGGGACTTACCTTAAAAATAAAATAGGGGACTATTTCAAGGAAAAAGATTTTCCCGTAAATATAAAGTATATAGACCCGAGTTATATTATAAGGGCCACTCCGGCTAATCCCAATGACAGTGTATTCTGCGCTGATCTCGGCAGGAACGCGGTTCACGCCGCGATGGCCGGGAAAACCAATATGTGCATAGGTATGTGGAATACCTGGTTTACACATGTTCCTATTGATCTTGTTACTTCGCAAAGGCGCAGAATAGACCCGGAAGAACCTTTATGGTGGCATGTTCTCGAATCAACCGGTCAGCCCATGTCAATGATCTGAAATCGCCTGAATTTCAGCTTTAAATTCTTCTTTAATTCCCTGCCGGAACAAAATTCCTGAGCGGAAAAAATGTTCCTCTTTCATTTCCAATCATAAGAGATCTTTAAAGAAATCTCTGAATTAGCTTCAATTATTCAAGGAGTTAGGCTTTTTTTTAAAAGCGGCACGCTCTTTGCGCTCTTACTATTCGCAAGCTGAGACTTTAAAATTAAACTTAAAGCGGAAAGTTAAATATGCTTCAGGGAATAACTGACAAGAATTACGGACTCGCCGGTAAGATAAAGGACCCGGAATACCGCCGTATGATGGAAGTCAGCAGAAACTTTGAATCTGTGTTTACATCATATATGCTCAAGACAATGAAGAACAGCGTCGGTATCGATAAAATTAACGGCGGGAAAAGCGTTGAGAAGGATTTCTATAATGATATGCTCTTCGACGAATACGCATCAATGATGTCTGGTCAGGGCGGGACAGGCCTTGCCGATCAGATCTTTAAAAGTTTGGCCCGTAATACTCACGGGGACAAAGGAGAGGAAAAAGCGGCGCAGATTTTAAGAAGTCTTGGAAATAAACGCGGTCCGCAGACGAAAGATATTTCTTCAACCATCAGAAAAAGAACCGAGTCCCCGGCTGGTGTGGAAAAGTACAGAGAAATTATAGATGACGCTGCTATTAAATACGGGGTCGATCCGGTTCTCATTGAAAGCGTTATCATCAATGAATCGGGCGGACGTGCATACGCTGTCTCCAGAGCGGGTGCCAGAGGAGTCATGCAGCTTATGGATACGACGGCTTCCGATATGGGTGTTGAGAATGTCTATGACCCAAAACAGAACATCTTCGGCGGCGCTAAATACCTTTCTCTCATGAAAAAGAAATTTGGAGGCAACGAGGAACTTATGCTCGCGGCTTATAACGCCGGACCCGGAAATGTGGAAAAATACGGGGGAGTACCTCCCTTCCCGGAGACTGTCAGGTATATCGGAAAAGTCCTTGAGACAAAAGAAATGATAACGGGAAATAGAAAACAACCAGGATAAGAAAAATGGAAACACTTCTAAAAATACTCGGGAAAACACTTAATGAAGAGCGGAAAATGTATGAAGAATACCTTGAAACCGCCGAGCGGGAGAGACAGGCACTCATAAAAAATGATATCAATGAGGTAAAGTCAATCGCCGCTGAAAAGGAAAAATTCATCGAGAAAATAGCAGAATTCGAGGATAAGCGTATACTTATTACCGGAGAAATCGAGGAGAGGACCGAAAAAAAAGGGCCGGTTAAATTTTCAGAAATTATAGAAGAATATTCAGACGGAAAATTAAAAGAGACTTTGAGAAAAATCAAAACCGCTCTTGACGCGACTCTCAGAAAAGTCGCCAGAGCTCAGGCGCTTAACGCCGGAATTCTGCATGACTCAATAGCCTTCATAAATAAGTCGGTGGAGATAATTGCCGGTTCCGGTGAGAACAAAAATACCTATAGTCACGGGAAAAATGAAAAAAGCAGGGCATTTGCGGGAAGCAGAAGCCTCTTTAACGGTGTGGCGTAAAACAGGAGAAAAGGATGTCTTTATTCAGTTCATTAAGTATCGGAAACAGAGGGCTTTCGGCTTCACAGCTCGCCATAAATGTAACCGGACAAAACATCTCTAATGCGAATACCGAAGGGTATTCACGAAAAAGACTGTCACTTTCGGCCGATTACAGGTCTGATCCGGCGTACGGAGAAATGGGTCTCGGTGAAGATGTGGAGGACTTAAGCCGTAAGAGAAATTTTTTCAT
>CAYNYI010000079.1:0-4224 GCA_964401455.1 uncultured Fibrobacterota bacterium | reverse complement strand
TCCAGTCCCAGACAACAGAGGAAGGGTATCTTGATCAGATCGACGATTCGCTTGCTCGTATTGAGAATAATTTTAATGAACCTAATGATTCCTCATTGAATGAGTACCTTGAGGAATTCTGGAATGCATGGGAAGATCTGGCCAACAGGCCGACTGACCTTTCGGCAAGGGCCGTTGTGAAGGCCAAAGGCGAAGTAATATGCGATATGTTTAATAACCTCGGCGGAGAGCTCACGAAACTCCGTACAAGCAAGAGTGATGATGTCAGCGCGATGGTAACCGAGGTAAACAGGCTTATTTCCGAGATTTATAATGCGAATCAGGAAATACTGAAAAATGAACTCGGCTCGGGAGGCAAAGCCAATGATTCAAGAGATAAACGCGACCTGGCCTTGAAACAGCTTTCGGAATACATAGATGTTGATGCTATTGAAGATGAACGCGGTGCAGTTACGGTTATTTCCGGCGGAAACCTTCTTGTTTCTGGTGTCTCTCTTCAGCAGATTGGTACAACCACTTCAATCCTGAGTCTTGATGACGGTACAAAGATAAAGGAAGTCGGGCTTAAGGTACAGGAAAGCGGCAAAGAGTTTATCCCGGTAAACGGAAGTCTTAAAGGTGCGATGGACGCAAGGGACATTGTTATAAAAAAATATCAGGATATGCTTGATGAATTTTCCCAAAAGATTGTGGAAGAAGTTAATCAGCAGCATAAAAACGGCTATAATCTCGACGGTAATACCGGTCTGCTGTTTTTCAATAATCAGATGGAAACAGGCGGGGAGATAATAACCCTTGGCGCAACGGGAATGAGGATAGACGCGTCGGTCAAGAGTAACCTGAACAATATCGCGGCCGCGCGGGGAGATTCGCTTACCGAAGCGACCACGCAATACAATTTTTCGGGAGGCAATGCCCTTTTTGACATAGCGAACCCGGGACCTCCGGTAGTTTACTCTACAAAATGGGGTTATATGGATAAGGACGCGCCTCCTTCGAGCATAGATCAAGAAAGAAGAAATATTGAAATAGGCAGCGTTACGGCTGTAGCCGTGGATCTTCCAAAACTGGCGGGCGAAGAAGGTTATCCTGGTATAGGCCGCACCCTTACAGAGGGGGTGGACTATGTTGTGAATTATGACGACGGTCAAATAATGATGCTTGACAGCACCCTTGCCGGCGAGCGTATAGAAATCAATTACAATTATTCTACAGGGGGCAGTGCCGGAAAAGGCGACGGAAACAACGCTCGTGCTATATCGCGACTGAGGAACAGCGAGGTACTTAACGAGGACAGTGCCGGTAATCCGTCCGCTACTTTCGGGGAATACTATTCTGCAATGATCGGTGAGCTGGGTGTAGAAAGAAACGAGGCTGAAGCAAGCAAGGAAAGCCGGGAATTTCTAATAGAACAGTACCAAAACAGGCAGGAGGAAATAGCCGGTGTTTCCCTCGATGAAGAACTGGCTAATCTTGTGAAATTTGAACATTCATATCAGGCCTCTGCGAGAATGATTTCGACCGTTGACAGGATGCTTGAAATTCTTATGAACATATAATGAGGTGATATTATGAGAGTTACTTATCAGCAGATTAATAACATGGTCCAGAGGAATCTTTCGGGCAATTTCGAAAAACTCGCTATGCTCCAGGAACAGATGGCTTCCGGAAAAAAGCTGAACCGTCCCTCGGATGACCCGGTTTCTATAACCAACGATCTGCAGGTAAGAGCAAGAATAAAGGAGCTCGACCAGTTCAAAAATAATATAGAGGACGGTTTATCTATCCTCAGCGTAAGTTCCCAGGCGCTAATGGATATAAACCCCATTATGCAGAGGATAAGGGAAATAGGAATACAGGCAAGCAACGATGTTTACGGAGAGGAAGAGCGGGGGTATATGGCCGACGAGATACAGGAGCTCCTCGGTCAGTTTGTTCAGATACTTAATACAAAATACGGGGGTGAATATGTTTTTAACGGAACCAATACCGATTATGCTCCCTACATAAGACAGACCGCTTCTCCGGGGAGCGACCCCTCACAGGGCTACATCAACTTTGATGCTTCCACCGCTCCTGTCGGGACCGCTGTGGAGATCCGGGATGCCGGCGAAGTTAGCGCGGGAAATGATTATACCTATGAAAGAATAATTCAGGGGACTTTCCATATCCTAGAGGAGAGTACTCCCGGTAACTGGACAGAAGTTTCGGCTGTCGAGGGTGTGGATTATAACGTTGATTACGCTGAAGGCGAAATAACCTTTAATGCCTCAATGGCGCCTCTTCCGGCCAATTATCGTTTTTATTTTGATCATTATGGCTCGGCAAGGGATTCAAAAAACCGCCCCAAAAGCGACTCAGGAGAAATAAACAGGCAAATTGAGGAAAATATAATCGCTAAGGTCAATATGGGTCATTCAGAAATAGTTGACTCCGGTTCTATAAACGCGATAAAATCCATTGTTAAATTTGTTCAGAATCTTCGTGAGAACAACAGTGGCGCTATTAGTTCAAGCATGGAAGAGCTGGATGTCTGTCATGACAAAGTCCTAAGCGCCCAGTCCAGGATGGGAGCTGTTGTGAACAGGCTGGACCTTACAAAGGAAAGAAACGGTTTCAATAAGATAGAGAATACGAGGCTTCAGGCTAATTACGAGGATGTTGACTGGGCCGAAGTCGTAATGGAGTTCTCAACTCAGCAGAATATTTACCAGGCGTCGCTTAAAGCCGGGGCGAGGGTCATTATGCCGACTCTCGGAGATTTTCTGGGATAATTTTGCCCATTGAAGTTAAACTTAAAGTACCTGTAAGTCGTTGAAAATAATATAAAAAGGATTTTGGCACAGAATTAGCTATTGTAAGGAATAAGAAGTAGCTCTTTGAAATAACCGGACAGAATATACTGAATAATAATTCTTGAAAAATAGATAATTCATATGGAAATAATTTTAAATAAATCTGGAGGATTTGTATGAGAAAAAAAATCGGATAATGAAGTCGTATATTTTTATCGGGCATGGACGCCGGATATATGGTAATGGAATACCCGTTTAAAAGAATGTCCTTTACTCACAGTAAGGATGTGAATGTTTCTTTAAGGAAGGAGAAAAAATGCCTTATATAAACCATAATATCCCGTCCATGATTACAGGCGCGGCCCTGAATAAAGTTAGCGGAGAACTTCAGAATACTCTTGAGAGACTTTCAACAGGTTTGCGTATCAACCGGGCGTCGGATGACGCGGCGGGTTTGTCTGTTTCGGAGAGTCTCAGAACCCAGATTCGCGGTAATCACATGGCTTCCAGAAATACGAATGACGGCAAAGCTCTTCTGAATATCGCCGAAGGTGCCATGAACGAAATTCATGATATGCTTCAGAGGATGCGTGAGCTTACTATTCAGGCGGCCAATGACACCTATACATCTACCGAACGTCTTTACATGAATGTGGAATTCGAGGAGCTTAAGACTGAAATAACGAGGACCGCCGAAGCCACTAAATACAACGGTGTTACTCTTCTTGACGGTACGGCTTTTGTGGGCGCCACTTTGCATGTCGGCGCGAACTTTACCGGCGCAGACGTGATAAATGTAACTATACCTGACATACGGGCCACGGCGCTTAATCTCGGGGCAAGTGTTGTCACGGATTATGCCACGGCTTCTTCGGCGCTCTCAGCGGTTGATGCCGCCATACAGACAGTAAGTACCGAGCGTTCAGACATCGGTGCCAAGATCAACAGACTTGAGCATACATATTCAAACCTCAAGAACCAGGAAGCGAATATGCAGGCCGCTGAATCCCTTATCAGGGATGCTGATTTCGCGGAAGAAACTTCGAAGTTCTCAAGAGAACAGATACTTCAGCAGTCTTCTACTTCCATGCTCGCGCAGGCGAATATGGTACCGCAGAGCGTACTTAGTCTGTTGCAGTAATTAACGGTTTTTTTCGGAGAATATAAACCCCTCCGCCATTACGGCGGAGGGGTTTTTTATTTGTTTCTGCGAGACCCCGCATCGGGGGACGGGGTCGAATAGAGGCCTTAAACCCCGGAATTTTCACGGAGTAGCGACGCGCTTTCGCGCGTCGATTCAGGAATAGATTCATAAAATAGATTGCGTATCTGACAATATTTCGGCAATGTTTGTCATCATAGAGCCCTTTGGGGAACACAGGAGGCATGCTTGATTCGATGATGCATTCCAAATGTGTTCTACGCCCGG
>CAYNYI010000078.1:0-13680 GCA_964401455.1 uncultured Fibrobacterota bacterium | reverse complement strand
GGGCTTGAGGTCCGGGCCGAAGGTTATGAAACCGAAAGCAGAGATGTCGAGTTGAAAACAGGAGCAATCCGGATATTTGAATTTGAACTTAGTCCGGTGGGAAATAAAATAAAAGTACTCGGCACTCCACCGGGAGCCGAGGTAAGCGTTAACGGAAAACCGGCGGGTAAAACCGAAGGTGGTGTTCTAATGCTAAGGGGTCTTCCGGAAGGGAAACACCTCATTACAATATCCAAAGAAGGATATGAGGATCTGGATATTAATGTTGCGGCGCTCTCAAACGGAATGCGCGGTGTAAACGCCCGCCTGAAGCCGCTTTACGGCAGTATATCTGTCAGTACCAACCCGGATGAGTCCGAGGTTTATGTGGGGGATATCTACAGGGGCCTTACCGTTGACGATAATCCGATAGAGATTAAAAGCATACTCCCCGGAACCTACTCGGTAAAAGCGGACAAATATAAGTACGCAGAGAAAGACACTCTGGTTACGATTGGCCCGCTGGAACATGTAATGATTGGTCTGAAGCTTGAGAAAGCCCGCCATAAGGAAGTAGAAAAAAAACGCGAGTATCCCGGTTCAGGGTGGGGCGATAAAGACGGCGACCAATTGAAAAACAGCGATGACAAATGCCCTCTCGACCCGGAAGACATTGACGGTTTCATGGATTTCGACGGATGTCCGGACAATGACAATGACAACGACGGAATTGCCGACAACATTGACAAGTGCAGGGACAGCGCCGAAGACTTCGATAATTTTGAAGATATGGACGGCTGCCCCGACAGAGATAATGACAACGACAAAATTGCCGACAACCTGGACCTGTGCCCTGATGAACCTGAGGTCTGGAACGGATATGAGGACTTCGACGGATGTCCGGAAACAGATATTGACAACGACGGGATCGCCAATTCTGAAGACGGAAACCCGACAGACCCCGAAGATATGGACGGCTTCGAGGACACGGACGGTGTCCCGGATACAGATAATGATCAGGACGGAATTTTTGATGTACTTGACGACTGTCCTCTCCACGCCGAGAACTTCAACAATTTCCAGGATTCAGACGGATGCCCCGATGAGAAGATTGACATGCCCGGCCCCGGCGTTATCTGCGAAGTAAATTATATAAGAGAAGAAATGCCGGATATTTCCGCGGTAGCATACAAAACAGTGTGGAAAAAAGTGTATAAACCGATGCGTATTTATCCGGACATGAAGGTAGAGATAAAGGCATTTACCGACAGCTTTGGCAGGGCGATTGCGCTTAACGATTATTCACAGATGGTCGCGGAGAAAATGGTTAAATATCTTACCGACAGGGGTATTCCATCAACCGCTTTAACTCCTGTGGGCATGGGTAAAAAAGGCCCTAAATCCACAAACCGCACTGAGGCGGGCAGAGCTGAAAACTGCCGAATGGAGTTTCATCACATTAAATAATGGAGCAAACCGCTTGAGAAAAAGAAATAATTATCTGTCCTGGGACGATTATTTTATGGGCATAGCCCTGCTTTCCGCCAAACGGAGTAAAGACCCTAATACGCAAGTCGGTGCCTGTATTGTCAACTCCGACAATAAAATCGTGGGCATAGGATATAACGGATTTCCGAGAGGATGCTCAGATGACGAACTCCCGTGGGACCGTCAGGGGGAATTCCTCTATACAAAATACCCCTTCGTATGCCATGCGGAGCTTAACGCTGTAATCAACAGCAACAGTTCCAATCTGAAAGGCTGCAGGATTTTCGTTGCTCTTTTCCCGTGTAACGAATGCGCGAAAGTGATTATTCAAAGCGGAATATCCGAAGTAGTTTATCTATGTGACAAATATTCCGATACGGATATCGTCAAAGCCTCGAAGAAAATGTTCCAGATGGCGGGGTTACGCACGCGCAAGCTGGTTCCGTCGGAAGAAGGCATTAATATTTCTTTCGTTGACGAGGGCGCGGATACAAAGTAAATGTAACTTGGAAATCCGTCCGGGATTCTAAAATAGCTAAATAGAAATAACCTGTTAGTATTGACACTTGGTAAAAAATAGAACATACTACATACCGACCGGTCGGTATAACACAGGCGTATAAAATGGAAACTAAAGACAAAATCAGAAAACACGCCATGCGCCTTTTTGCCATGAAAGGCTACCGCGAAACATCGGTGAATATAATCGTCGGAACGGCCGGTATCACAAAGGGTGGTTTCTATTACTTTTATAAATCCAAAGAAGAACTCTTCAACGACTGCGTCGAAACATACTTCTTTTCATTTATGGACGATATGTTTAAACCGCTCGATGACCCCGAAATAGAAACAAGGGATAAACTGTATCTCATAAAAGAGCTATTTACAGCGGGCAGCAGGGAACTCGCGGAAAAATTTGCGGAAACAAAAATCAGCTTCAGGTTCTATTACACGATGCTGTTCGAAGGACTTAAGAACAATGACCATGTAAAAAAACGGGCAGCGGATTCGTACCGTCTCGCTTCTCAAAAAATATCATCTGTACTGCAAAAAGCGGCGGATGAGGAAATAATCAGGAAAGATACCGATATAAAAACCGTTTCCTGGGAACTCATAATTTCTGTAGAAGGGGCCATGCTGATATATATGCTTGATGAGACGCTTCCCGTCTGGGAACTTATTGACGCAATTGTAAACAGAATATTCAAAACAATAATTATAGAGAAATAGAGGGGGCCGGAATTGAAGGAATTCTTCTACAGACTCGGAGAGAAACTCATCCGGAAAAAATGGATATGTATTATCTCGGCGGCAATAATAACTCTTGCTTCACTGCCGGGACTGACCATGATAAAAATGGACACGTCCGTTGAAAAATGGTTCAGGGAGGACTCGGAAATTTTCTCGGGAAAAGAAGAATTCCGCAAATATTTCGGAAATTCTGAAATAATCGGCATTCATATAAAAGCTTCAGATATATTCGAATACGATATTCTTAAAATGATCGACAGCCTCGGTGAAGAAATAGAAAGGGAAGTGCCGTTTGTCGACAAACTGATTTCAGTTACAAACGCTGAATACAGCTATTCTAAAGGCGACGATATCATAATAGAAGATCTGGTTCCGGAGCCCGTTCCCCAAAGCCCCCAAGCACGGGACTCGATCAGGGGACAAGCCCTTTCAAAGGAATCTTTCAGAGGCACCCTTGTATCTGAAGACTCTGAAGAGACATGGATTATAATAAGACTGAAAGATTATCCTGAAAATTACATGAAGGAAAACGGTGAAGCTCCGGAAAATGTTGTCGGAAAAAAGATACTTGAAGTCCTTTCAAAATCCCCGTATAAAGGATATCAAATCCGCCCTGTGGGAATGCCGGTAATGGGTTATCAGGAGCTTTTATACACAACTGAAGAAACATCCAGATTAACCGGACTTTCAATGCTTGCCGCCATAATACTCCTCGCTTTTTTTCTGCGAAGCGTAAGAGGCGTTGTATTTCCATTTATAATAACGGTAATTTCCGTTCTTACAGTATTCGGAATAATGGGATACCTGGGAATCAGCGTCAATGCCTTTCTTGCAAGCGTTCCGGTAATTCTTGCATTCGCTGTATCAATAGGCTATTCGATACATTTTTTCAATTATTTCAGAAGATATTTTCACGATTCGAAAGACAGAAGCGAAGCCGCCGCTAAGGCTGTATCTGAGGCCGGCTGGCCCGTTTTGTTTACTGCTTTGACAACCATGGGCGCGCTCGTTTCATTCATCACAATCGATCTTGTTCCCATGCGCTGGCTCGGACTGACATCGGCGGCGCTGATATTTATAATATATGTATTTATAATGCTTCTTCTTCCCGGGCTTCTCTCTTTCGGAAAATCTTCACGTAAATCAGGGGATAACGGAGAGCGGCTTCCGGGAAGCGACCGTTTTCTGCGGGCTTTCGGCAATATGGTCCTCGGAAATCCCGTAAAAATCATTACTGTCTTCGTTATTGTATCTCTTATGTTTATATATGGAACTTCCAGGACAAAAATAAATATCAATACCGAACATACCTATGGCCGGAAAGTCGATTATATAAACAGCATGCTGAAGGTCTCGGAATCCGACATAGGATCTTTCAGCAGCTATAACGTAATGATAAACACCAAAGAGACCGAAGCCTTCAAGGACCCGGAAAATCTGAATAAACTGTCTGAACTTGAAAACGCGATAGATTCGCTGACACTGACAAAAAGGACCTCCTCGGTACTGGATATTCTTAAAGACATGAACCGGCTTGTGCATGAAGGGAGAAAAGAATATTATTCGGTTCCGGGCAACCGGAAAATGGCGGCTCAGCTGCTGCTGCTTTATGAAATGTCGGGCGGATCAAACGCCTACTACTGGTCCGACAACAGCTACTCCGTAACGCGGATACAGGTAGAGACAAAGGACCTTGACGCAAAAGAAACCGTGTATGAACTTGAATTCATCCTTGATAAGGCCGGAGAGCTTTTCCCGGGTTCCGACATAACAATAACCGGCGGAGTTCCGGAATTCGCGGCACTCAATCAATATATAGCAAAAGGGCAGATAAAGTCTTTCGCCGTCGCTCTTACAGTTATTACTCTTCTTATGATGATCGTCTTTAAAAGTGTAAAGACCGGACTAATCGGACTTATTCCCAATATCACGCCGGCGATAGCGATCGGGGGTGTAATGGGACTGTCGGGTACTCCGCTTGATTTTCTGACTGTTACTCTCGCCCCCATGATCCTCGGTCTCGCGGTTGACGACACAATCCATTTTATAGAATCACTGAAAACATCCTTCGAAAAAACCGGAAATTATCACACCGCCGCGATAAACGCCTTCAAAACGGTTGGCAGAGCCCTTTTTATGACGTCCGCCGTTATAATAGTTTCTTTCTCTGTTTATCTTTCCTCAGAAATGAACATGTTTTTTAATCTCGGTATTTTTATAATTCTCGGAATTGCGGCAGCCCTCGCGGCGGATTATTTTATAACGCCGGTACTATGCTCTATTCTTGAACCTTTCGGAAAAGGAAAAAATAATGAAAACCGGATTTAATATGATCGGCCTGTTCGTGAAAGACCTGAATAGGATGGTCGCTTTCTACAGAGACTCCGTAGGACTTGCTATAGACTGGGATGGAGAAGGTCCTTACGCGGAATTTCGTCATGAGGGAATAAGGTTCGCCATGTACGAAAGAAAAAAACTGCCCGAACTTTTGGGTCGTAAACCTTCATACCCGGATGGGCTTAACGGAACATTTGAGCTGGCTCTTGACGCCGGAAGTCCGAAAATGGTGGACAAAGAATATGACAGACTTGTTTCGGCGGGCGCGGCCCCTGTTTACCCGCCCCGGAATGAGCCGTGGAATATGCGGTCTTCGATGGTCAGTGATCCGGAAGGAAATCTTATTGAGATCGGGGCAAACCTTTGAATGCAGTAGAAGATCAATAATTACGCATATTCACATAACGCAATTTTGCTAAATTTTATTTGGCATATTTGCGTAATCGGAAAGACTTTTTAAGCTCTTACATATACTTCTTCTGCCCGTAACGCTCCGCGAGGGCTTTTCGCTCTTCTGCGGGCAACTCCTTCATGTACCCGTTCCAGCCCGGGCACCAGTTCGCGTGCCAGCGCCAGAGCCTTCCCAAAAGCGATCGGGGTTTTTCGTCATACTTTTTCCGGAACTTGCAGTCCGCGCAGCTTTTTTCTGATGACATAGAGATCTTCTTTCTTTAAAATAATTATTACCCGGTCTTATCACTCAACATAAGATTGTCCTTAACCCTATAAACAATGTTATATCCCTCTTCCTGAATAAGCTTCGTCTTATTCCTGATTCTGATCATTACATCAGGAATTAACTGGTTTTTGATACAGACAGAAATATTTTCGTTTTCAGGAGTATACATTTTATCCTCAAGTTCAGATTTTAATTTTTCGGTTCTCTCACGATTACTGGTAATTTCCTTTAATTCGGAAAGTTTTTTCCTGACCTCCTCTTTCTTTTTTTCAGAAAAAGATTTCAATTTCTCCCTTGCCCGGGGAGAGTATATATTGACTCCGAGACTGTCTTGAAGACTCATTGCTTTTCTCGTCAATACCGGAACAAGATCGTTGAGTTTTTCCCAATGAGTCAGAACCTTCAAATTTACACCGCAGACCAAACCCGTCCTTGCAGAAGACGATCCGGCGGAATGAAGCTGCATTGTTCTCATACAGTTAAGATTACCGCCTATAACAGCCCCCCTGCGTTCTCCGCGGACATGGCTTCCAATAACAACAATTTCTCCCGAAACAAATATATTCGAATTATAAACATAATCTGAAACACGAAGGTTCCCTCCGGAATTGATAGTACAATCCTGAACAAAGCCAATGTCAAGGTCTCCGGAGCATTTAATAATCGTAGCGGTTCCAAAAACTCCTTTTTTAATAACACATTTACCCTCGCATTCAACAACAGCATGGTTCTCCACATTTCCTTTTATTTCCAGGCTACCGCCGCATTTTACCCTGTAACCTCCGGTAATGTTTCCATCAATAATAATATCTTTACTGTATTCAAGATTACCGGTCTCTGCTCCCACATCACCCTTAATATGAAGCTTCTCCTGCAATATTGCGGATTTTTCTCTCATCTCGATTATACCGGAAATGCCCGCAAAATAGGATATATACTCACTACCTTCATCCTCTATTATCTCACCGCCGATTTTGAACTCAATATCTTTCGACTTTTCAACCGGAATTTCATTACCAAAGACATCGATCCCCGGAATACTTTTGATCGGTATCGATTTTCTTGCTATGAGAGTCCCTTCAAAAACTTCCTGATAAGGTGAAATCTCATGGAAGTCTATATTTTCTTCTGAACCGGTGGAATTTTCCGGTCTGTTCGATATAAACCTCTCGAGGACTGCGTCTTTCCCCCTGAACGGGGCCCGGCCTTTTTTAACAAACTCTTTAAACATTATTCCTTTTTCAAATTTCTTTGAAGCTTCTTCGGGAGAACACGGTGAAGCGTCCCGGACCTCCTCTCCGGTATTATCGGAGAAAGATTTTTTAATAAAAGAATCATAACCTTCAATCAGCTTTTCAAAACCGTACCTCACAGGAGCGAGCAAATAGCGCATCTCCATCCCCTCTTCAGATACAATAAGCGGGGCGAATATGCAAAACCTGCCTTCGGAATTAATCGCCGCATAACCGGATTTTCTCGCTGCCAATGTTATCTTCCCTGAGTTATCTCGATAAAAAACTGAGTCCGGATCTACTTTTACGGCCAGTCTTTTTATTCTGGTTTTTCTCCCTCCGAATATGTCTACGATTGACTCGGAAACGTGGTACTCAAGAAATACTTCTCCTTTTTCAACATAGATACCGGCCGGCACCTCCGTTTCATTTTCCTTTTGCATATATGAACGATAAAGGCCTTCCAGCATTTTTTTTAAACCATCAATGGATAAATCACAAAAAACGAGTTTCCCGCTCCCCCATTTTATTTTTCCGCCTTCATCCGAAGCTCTGGCGGCTATGATATTTTTTGCAGCCTGCCCGCTTGCGGAGGCTTTCTCTATAGCGGCATTTATGGAATCCCAGTCAACACCCTCTTTAATGCCCTTTACTTTGAGCTCCAGCTCAACATCTTCAATAGTAATTCCCGGCGGCAAATACTCAATTCTGGCAAGAGAACCGTCCCGTGCACACCAGGTTCTTATAAAATTCTGAGCAGACATAATTTAGAGATCTTTCATTAAACCGGAAATATCATCAAGAAGTTTCGGGGTTTCTCTGACAAATTTATGCTGAGAAAGGACCAGGCTTACTATTGCTGTAAAACTCTTAAGGTTTTCCTCGATTTCGGCAGACTCTTCACTTTTAATCTTTTCCAGAAAGACTGCGCCGAGCGTATCGCCGGAGCGTTTTAATAATAATGCTGAATATTTTCCGGTATGGGCCGGAGCACTCTCAGTCATCTCGGAAATCTCAATGCTATCGATTTCTGCGGGAATTTCCAACCCGGAATGTGAGTATACGTTATTTAAAAAAGGCACTTTAAACCATATATTCCGGGCTCCGGTAATACTTTTAATTATTTCAAAAAGTTTCCGGACAACTTTGTCGATGCTTTCATTATCAAGAATCATTTTAAGTATGACCGTCCGTTCATTTAAGAGCCATGTCCGTGCCTTGACTTTCTCCTCAAGAAGACGGTTCATGCTTTCAAGTTCATTGTTTTTTTCTTTGAGTTCCTCCAGCAATCTTCTGCGTTCAAAACTATGCTCAAAAAATTCCACAGCATTTTTAAGTGTAACCTTGAAATCATTATCATCCCATGGTTTTGTTATATATCTCCATATTTTGCCCTCATTAACGGCACTCATTATCGAATCAATATCTGAATATCCGGAAAGTACTATCCTTACCGTATCAGGACAAATGTCACGCGCCTTCCCAAGAAACTGGATTCCGTCCATTACAGGCATTCGCATATCCGAAACAATCACACTAACACATTTCTTTTTAATTTCCTCGAGCCCTTCCGCTGCGCTGTTCACAAAGACCATCTCATAATCCTCATCAAACAATACGCGCTTTAAGGCTGTGAGAATATTCTCTTCGTCATCTACAAAAAGTATCCGGTGTTTCACTTCTCCCCCCCTCCCGGGTTATTTATAAAAGGGACTTAATCTTGTTTTTGCAGCTATTTCATGCATAACAGTACACAATTCTTTCGAGCGTGTTCCTAATATTGAAATAGCTTCATCACTGGGTTTTATTATATCATTTTTTAGAATGCGGTTCCACGAAAAAATATCGGCCATATATATAAGTGTCATAATTTCGCCTTTCTGAAGATTTTCGTTGAATGGACCGTGATGATAAAGACATGAGTCGGTAAGAGTAGAAGGCAGATTCCACCAATCCAGGAGATACGCCCCCAGTTTTGTATGGCATACCCCGAACACAATTTTTTCCATAGCACAGATGGGTTTTTCAGGTTTCTTACGCCACTCTCTGTAAACAATTTGGTATTTATCGGTAAAGTATCTCAGAAATATAAGCTGTCCGACATTATGTAGCAGTCCGGCGGAAGCGAATTCCTCGGGAATTTTCTTCTTGTAAAGCTCCGGATAAGCCCCGTGAAGTATCTTGTTGCTCAATGCGGAATGGCACCAGATTTCGTCTACCATACTCCTGTCTTTAAGATCTTTGCTGAAGCTGTTGAAGGTTTCTGTGCTGAGTATTACATCC
Source organism: uncultured Fibrobacterota bacterium (assembly GCA_964401455.1). Lineage (GTDB taxonomy): Bacteria > Fibrobacterota > OXYB2-FULL-49-7 > CAYNYI01 > CAYNYI01 > CAYNYI01. Next base: position 4,431 of record CAYNYI010000078.1, on the reverse strand, counting down.
TTCAGGGTATTAAGCCCGAGATATACTATAGCCTGCTTAACAGAACTTGTCGATACGCCGTAAAAAGCCGAATTTACTATCTTCAGAATTTTGGCGGCATAGCCGGGTTCTTTTTCTACATAATGCGAGATTTCAGTAATACCCTTGTCCTCTTCTATAAGAGAGAGAATCTTTCTGTAAACATAAGGCATTACCGGAAGTTCTTCTATCTCCCCGACAATATCCATTACAGATTTGTCGTTTGCCGACTCATACGAACTGAATATATGATTAATTTCCGAAATCAATGAATCATTATCCCATGGTTTGCATATATATGATTTCGCTACTCCTCCTACAACTACCTTCAACATGACTTCTTTTTCCGCATATCCGCTGATGACGATCCTTATTATGGAAGGATACTTTCTTCTGACATACTTTAGAAAATCAAGACCGTTTATCTCAGGCATTTTTATATCTGAGACAACCATGTCTATTTTTTCTTTTTCCAAAATTTTAAAAGCCTCATTTGCCCCATTGGCAAAGTAAGTCTCAAAATCAAGGTCGAAAAAAAGCCTCTTCAAGGCGCTCAAAATATCTTGCTCATCATCGACAAAGAGTATGGACTTATTCATACGGGAAAGCCCTCTTTTTTGGTATTGAAACAGTAAATTTCGTGCCGTGCTTTGCACGGCTCTCCACAACTATGTTACCTTTATGCTTGTTTACGATTATATCATATGAAATGCTCAAACCAAGCCCGGTACCCGCTCCGACCTCTTTTGTCGTAAAAAAGGGTTCAAAAATTCTTACCAGAACATAATCAGGAATGCCCGGACCGTTATCCGAAAATTCACAAAAGACATTTTCGTTATTCTGATATGTTTTAATTAATATCTCTCCCTTTTCCTCTTTTTTATCCGATTTAATCGCCTGCGCGGCATTGACTGTCAGATTAAGAAAGACCTGACTGATTTCGCCTGTATTACATAACGGTTTTTCTATATCGGAAAAATGGGTTTTTACATCGGCAACATATTTAATCTCATTTCTGGCAACATTCAGGGTATCCTTTATAATCTGGTTTATATCGGTTTCCTCATATTTATCAACCGAATCTATTCTTGAAAAATTTTTCAGATTTTTAACGATTTCAATAACGCGGCCAAGTCCGTCCTTATTTTCTTTAATCAATCCGATTATATCCTCCAGAATAAAATCAATTTTCAGCTGCCTTTCTCTATCCCTGACTTCTTCAGAATCCGAATATTTCCTGTATACAAAAATCATTTCGCTTATTTTTAAAAGGTATTTCTCAAGCGTACACATATTACTGGAAATAAAACCGACCGGGTTATTAATCTCATGAGCGACCCCTGCAGCCAGCTGACCTATCCCGGCCATTTTTTCTGACTGCATTAGTTGGAACTCAGCGTTTTTCAACCGGATTTCCGCTTCTTTCTGTTCTGTAATATCTTCCATGGTACCTGTCAAGAATATTCCGTCATCTGTCATCAGGACGGACATACTTGCGCTGACCCATTTTATACGTTTATTAGCGGAAATAATCCGGAATTTACTGGAATATGATGTATTCTGGTTTTCTTTCGATTCGTTCCAATCGCTGATAATTTTTTCTTTTTCGTCCGGATGAATAAAATCATGCCAGTTCTCAATCAACTCTTCAGGCAGATGTATCTCAAAGATGCGGTCCCATATTGAATTAGTGTAAATCAGCTTATTATTCTCATCCATAAGAAAGACTGCGAGAGGCAATGATTCGGCAAGCAATCTGAATTTTTTCTCACTTTCACGCAGCTCATTCTCAATTTGCTTCTGTCTTTCAATATTCCTCACTGTAGCCTGCAATACAGGCCCTTCTTCACGTTCCATTTTAGTCAATAAAACAGAGGCGAAGAATTCTTTCCCTGATAGATCTCTGTGTCTCCACTCAAAAAAGTTGCTCCCGTTAAGAATCGCAGTCTCTATCATTTCTTTTGCTTTTCCGGATGACTTTCTCCCGTCAGACTGATATTCAGGAGAAAGCTGCCATGGAGCATATTTAACGAAATCCTTTTCAGACCCGACTCCGAACAATTTTACCGCGGATAAATTACCGGAAGTAAACCGCCAGCCAGGCGGTTCTATGGTCATAATCGCGTCCTTAGAGGATTCATAAAAAAGCCTAAATCTATCATCAATTTGTTTTTTTCCCGGCGCAATCAATTAATTACATCTCTCAATCTTTGAGTTATACAATGTTTTCATTAAAATCCCGATTTATCGGAAGCATGACAATAAACTCGGTCCCATTATTTTCTTCAGTATTAAGGTTAATTTCACCCTGATGCTTATTAATAATTATATCATAAGAAATGTTAAGACCAAGCCCGGTGCCCTTTCCAGGGGGCTTTGTCGTGAAGAAAGGATTATAAATTTTATCCCTGATATCATGGGGAATACCCGAACCACTGTCGCGTATTGAACAACATACATAATCCCCATCGCGGTAAGTTCTGACTTCTATAAGTCCCTTTTGCTCAAGACTCATTGATTTTATCGCATGGGCAGCGTTGACAAGTATATTAAGAAAGACCTGGTTTATTTCGCTCGCATGACACATGACTTCTGGAATATCGCCAAAGTCAGTCTCCACTTCAGCGCAATATTTCAACTCATTTCTGGCCACTAAAAGAGCGCTTTTGATCCCGTCATTTATATTAGTCGCCTCCATTTCTTCAGTCTGATCAATTCTGGCAAAATTTTTCAGATTATTCACTATTTCCGCAATTCTTGAAAGACCATCTATATTCTCATCAACAAGTCCCCGCACATCATCAAGTATATGATCGATTTTCATTTTTTTTTCTTCTGCTGCTATAATTTCCCGGCCTTTTCGAGAACGATATGTGTTTATTATGGATATCATTTTATCTATGTATTTCTTCAGAACGGTAGAATTACTGGATACGAAACCCACAGGATTATTAATTTCGTGGGCAATTCCGGCGGCGAGCTGCCCGATCCCTGCGAGTTTCTCGGAATGCACAAGCTTAACCTGTGTTTTATTTATTTCATCGTATGCATTCTCGAGCTTGTGGTTTTTTTTAATAAGCTGCTTCCGGTCCTCATCCCTTAAAATGGCTGAACTGATTATTTCTGACGCGACACCCAAAATCTTATCGCTTTTGTTTTGCCAGGGGTGGTCTTCACTGGTATTATCAAGTCCGACAAATCCTTTTAAAACGCCTTGAAATAAAACGGGAAGGCCTAAAAGAGACTTTATATTCTGGGATCTGAGAACATCTTTTTCGAGAGAGGCTGCTTCAGGAAGTTTTTCAACATTTTCGATATTAATAAGTTTTCCGGACCTCAGCTCATTTATATACCAGGGAACCGCAGTAAAAGGAAATGCCTGAAGATTTTCCATTTCGGGCTTAACCCCTTCTCTGCACCATTCATGAGTATTGTCCATCAATTCAGTATCATTCCGGAAAAGAAAAAGGTATGCCCTGTCCGCTCCGCATGCAACCCCAAGCTCTCTAAGAGCCATATTAATTATTTTATCGAGATTTTCAGTTTTAACAAAACATGAAGCAATGTTAAAAACAGCTCTTGAAAACCTTAATTCTCTTTCCATCGAGTAACTGTCGGCGGCTAAACCAGAATATGTTTCCTTATTTTTTGACACAACATTCCCCTTCGGACACTTTGTAACAAAAAACGTAATATTCAATTTAAATCTATTTTACAAAAATCCGTAAAGATATTCAATAGAATAAAAAATAGATGGGCTAAGAGAGATATTATCTGAAAAGAGACCTGGAACGGTACAATAAAGCAAAAAAGTATCTAAAGTATACTCTCCGCCACCCCTCCGGCCTCGGCCGGAATCGGAAAACTTTTTCCGGAAACATAATTTTTGAGAAGGGTGTTTAACCATTGCCTGTCGGCCCCGGCGCTATTTATCCTGAGAAATGCTTTATCGCCATCCTTCCATAATTCATAACCGTCTACCGCTATTCTGAAGGGTTCTTTTTCACCGTTCAAAAGTATTTTAGCGGTGATCTGTTTTTTTTCAGAATCAATTTTAAGATCGAGCATTTGTCCGTATTCCTCTATTCTGGAATTTAAAGCCGCTTTTGTAGTCCACGAGCCGGTGAGCCTGTCTGATATGCCGGCGAAGGAAGCCGCGGCCTGTTTGATAAAGCTGTTCATGAAAGTAAATATATAATCATAACCGCGGGGGTTCAACAGAAATCTCTTTACATGAAATATATAGATAATTAGTTTAATTCCCATGGAAAACAATCTCCGTCTTTCAGAAGAAGCCTCGATATGGGACCGTATGGCTAAAGAATATGACAAAGAAGCCGGATCATAATAAGATGAAGATCAAAACCTGCCTTTTAACCGGAGGCACATCGGGAGTGGACCAAACCATTGCTG
>CAYNYI010000077.1:0-14173 GCA_964401455.1 uncultured Fibrobacterota bacterium | reverse complement strand
TGTTTACATGTGGTTTGCTGCGATCGAATTTCTCTTTCGCCATAAGTCTCTCCTTTTATATTTGTATATTATACTTGCTTAAAATCTCATTAAATATTTTATCAGATACTTTATCATATCTGCTGAATTCCATAGAAAAAAACGCTCTCCCTTGTGAAAAAGATCTCAAAGAATCGGCATAACCGATCATCTCAGAAAGGGGCACGCTGGCGGAAATCACATTCCCGTCGGCTCTCGGGTCCATACTCAGGACTTTGCCGCGTCTTGTATTTATGTCGTTTACAACCGCCCCGGTAAAATCCTGGGGAGAAACTACTTCCAGTTTCATTATCGGTTCAAGAAGGATGGGTCTGGCGTTTTTAAAACACTTTGAAAACGCCATCGAAGCAGCTATCTTAAAAGCCGCATCATTTGACTCGGTTTCCCTCATAGAACCGGCGGTTAAAACCACTCTAAGGCCGGCAATCGGATATCCGAAAAGAGCACCGCGCTCTGCGCTGTCTTTTAAACCCTGTTCAACCGCGGAAACAAATTCCTGACTTAGGCAACCTTCGGGAAGTTCATTCGCAAAAACAAAATTATCCTCAAGCGGCTCCATCCGTATCGTGACATCGGCAAAAACATTTTTGCCACCAAGCTGACTTTCAAAAACTTCATGATGAGAAGTTGTCTTGCGTATTGTCTCTTTGTAAGCTACCTGCGGTTTTCCGCAGTTTGCTTTCACCTTGAACTCAGTTAAAAGTCTGTTCACTATAACTTCAAGGTGAAGCTCGCCCATTCCGGAAATAATAAGCTGCCCTGTGTCGTCATTGTTTCTGACACTAAAAGTCGGATCCTCATCGGCAATTCTATTAAGAGCCTCAAGAAGTTTTGACTCATCGGCCGCGGTTCTGGGTTCGACGGAAATAGTGACAACCGGCTCGGGAAATTTAATTTTCTCGAAAACCACCGGATGTTTTTCTGAGCAGAGAGTGTCACCCGTCTTGGCATACTTAAGCCCGACAGCAACCCCTATATGTCCTGCGGAAATGCTTTCAAGATCGACACTTTTATGGGAATGCATCCTGAGTATCCTGTTCAAACGCTCACGTTTGTTCTGGTCCGGATTATAAACTGTCTTTCCTTTTTCCACTTTACCGGAATAAACCCTAAAATACGCTACTCGCCCGACATGCTGATCAGATTGTATTTTAAACACAATCGCAGTGAAAGGATCATCTGCTGTAGGAGAGAAAGAAACTTCCTTCCCTCCTGATTTATCCAAGCCTGTTACATCACCTCTGTCAATAGGTGAAGGCAGATAATCAACGATAGCGCTCATAAGCGGCTGAACCCCTTTATTCCTGAGCGAAGAACCACATAAAACCGGAAAAACATTGTTTTCCAGAGTATGCTTTCTAATCTCTTCTCTCAGCATTTGCACCGGAATATCATTTTCGGATAAAACAGCTTCAACAATTCGATCAGAAAAATGAGACAGATTGTCTATCATTTTTGAACGCCATTCTTCAGCTGCCTGCGTTAGATCAGAAGGGATCTCATTATGAACAACCTCTTCACCGGACTCACCCTCAAAGGATATCGATTTCATTTCTATGAGGTCGATTACACCGGAAAAATCATTACCGGTCCCTATCGGAATCTGTAAGGCAAGCGGGTTTGCACCCAGTTTCTTCTGCATGGACCCAAGCACACGATCAAAAGACGCTCCAAGCTTATCACATTTATTAATAAATGCTATTCTTGGAACATTATAATGATCGGCCTGCTTCCACACTGTTTCAGACTGAGGCTCAACTCCTCCGACTGCACAGAAAATAGCCACTGCTCCGTCTAGTACTCTCAAAGAACGTTCGACTTCCACCGTAAAATCTACGTGACCCGGTGTGTCGATTATATTTATTAGCTTCTTTTTCCATTCAACAGATGTCGAGGCGGCGGTTATGGTTATACCGCGTTTTTTCTCTTCATCCATCCAGTCCATAACGGCATTTCCGTCATGCACCTCACCCATCCGATGAATAACTCCCGCATAGTGGAGGATTCTCTCGGTAGTCGTCGTTTTACCGGCGTCTATGTGGGCCATTATACCGATATTTCTAATGTTTTCAATTTTCATATCGGTAGCGGACATCTGTCAATTTTAAAGAACTATCTTAAACTATTTAAACCTGAAATGAGCAAAAGCCTTATTGGCCTCAGCCATCCGGTGCGTTTCTTCCTTCTTCTTTACAGCCGCGCCTTCGTTGTTAAAGGCGGAAATAAGCTCCCCGGCGAGTCTCTCGGCCATAGGTATTCCCGACTTAGACCGAGAAGCGTCTATAAGCCACCTTATAGCCAGAGCATTCCTGCGGTCGGCATCAACCTCAATTGGAATCTGATAGTTCGCACCACCGATTCTGCGACTTTTTACTTCAAGAACAGGCCTTACATTACCCAGTGCTTTTTTAAAGACAGCAACACCATCCTGTTCTGTTTTTCTCTTTATTATTTCAATAGCATCATACATTATTTTTTCGGCTTTACTAAGCTTACCCTTCAGCATGAGCTTCTTGATAAACACACTAAGCAATGTACTGCTGTACTTGGAATCAGGTTTTATTTCTCGTTGTTCTGCTCTTCTTCTTCTCGACATTTATTTGTCTCCAAAACTTTATTTTTTAGGCTTCTTAACTCCGTATTTAGACCTGCTCTGCGTTCTTCCGTCTACACCGCTTGTGTCAAGGGCGCCTCTGACGACATGATAACGCACACCCGGCACATCTTTCACCCTGCCGCCCCGGATCAACACAATACTGTGTTCCTGAAGGTTGTGGCCTTCACCGGGTATATAGCAGGTCACTTCCATTTTATTGGTCAGCCTGACCCTCGCTATTTTCCGAAGCGCCGAGTTAGGCTTCTTAGGAGTCGTTGTATACACTCTCGTGCATACTCCCCTCTTCTGAGGGTTCGACTTAAGCGCAGGCGTGGAAGTCTTGCTGGTTATTCTTTTTCTGCCCTTTCTAATGAGCTGATTAATTGTCGGCAACTGATAACTCCCTTATTTTTCTAACATTATTGATAAAAAGCTGCTGTAAAATAGTTTTTTATCAGGCAAATGTCAAGACTATATTAAATTTTTAATAAATTTCTATAGACTTCCACATCTATATTACACCTGTCGTATCTTCGTGGCGGAACTCATACACATCGCTCCCTTCAACATTATCCCCGACAATCTGTGAATCAAGATCCTTAATACTGAAGTTTCTGTATTTTTTGGCTCCGGTTCCTGACGGAATAATATTTCCGATTATGATGTTCTCCTTTAAACCACGCAAGTCATCCCTCTTTCCCTGAACAGCGGCATCCGAAAGGACTCTGGTCGTTTCCTGGAATGAAGCCGCTGATAGAAATGAGTCGGTAACAAGAGACGCCCTTGTTATACCAAGCAGAAGAGGACTGTATGTTGCAGGCTCTCCGCCTCGTTCCATCACCCGTTCATTTTCTTTTCGGAGTTCAACTTTAGAGACCTTGACACCTTCAATAAAATTCGTGTCTCCTTCTTTCTCTATTGTTACCATTCGGAGCATCTGGCGGACAATAACCTCAATATGTTTGTCCGAAATATTTACACCCTGCAGACGGTAAACGTCCTGAATCTCATCGACCAGATAACGCTGTACCTCGAATTCACCCTGAATCCTGAGTATGTCATGAGGATTAATAGAACCTTCACATAGCTTTTGACCGGCTATAACCCGGTCACCGTCGTGAACCGCCATATGCTTTCCTGTAGGTATGTCATACTTCCATTCTTCACCATGTTCATCCTGTACAAAGACATTCAGTTTGCCTTTGACACGGTCACCGAATCTGACGATTCCGTCAACTTCAGAAATAACCGCAGGGTTTTTAGGTACACGCGCTTCGAATAGTTCCGAAACCCTAGGAAGGCCGCCCGTTATATCTTTTGTTCTGGCGCTTTCGCGCGGCATTTTTCCGATAATATCACCGGCGGCAAGCTTCTGCCCGTCTTTTACCTCAAGACGCGCGCCTGTAGGAAGAGCCACGATCTCAAGTCTCTCTCCTTTATCGTCTACAATTACAACCGAAGGCTGCAGCTTTTTATTTTTATCGTCTATAATCTCCATTCCGCCGCCCGCCGCGCGCTTAAGGGTCTTCTTAATAATAATGTCCTCAAACTCGGCTTTTCCTGCTTTTGTGGTGAGTATGGGCATATTATACGGATCCGATTCGAAAAGAAGCGTTTTGGATTTGCACTCAGAGTCTTCATCAACATGCAGATAACTGCCGTATGGGACATTATGACGTTCAAGAATGTCATCATTCTCATTTTGTATAAAAATCTGCCCCTGTCTCCCGACAACGATCTTGGTGCCCTCTTTGGTAACAAGTTTCATGTCTGAATATTTTATTCTTCCGGCGTGTTTAGAAAGAATCTTCGGTTGAACAACTTCACGGGCCGATGTACCCCCGATATGGAATGTCCGCAGCGTGAGCTGAGTTCCGGGTTCACCGATGCTCTGGGCCGCCATTATTCCAACCGCGTCACCATCGATAGCCATTTTCCTGCGCGCAAGGTTTCTGCCGTAGCATTGGGCACAAACGCCGATCTCGGACTCGCAGTTAAGAACAGTCCTTATATTTGCACGTTCAATGTCAAGTTTCTTTATTTCAGCAGAAAGTTTTTCATCAATATCAGTTCCTGCTTTCGCGATCACATCATTATTAAGAGGATTCATAAGATCTGTCGCGAGAACTCGCCCGAGCACTCTCTCATGCAGCGGACTGATGATTTCCTCTCCTTCTTTGTGGGCTTCCATCTCGACATAATGCAATGTGCCGCAATCCTCTTCAGTTATTATAAGATCCTGGGCAACATCGACAAGACGTCTTGTCAGATATCCTGCATCAGCAGTCTTAAGAGCTGTATCCGCAAGGCCCTTTCTGGCACCGTGAGTCGAAATAAAATACTCAAGAACGGATAGGCCCTCTTTGAAGTTGGCCTTAATCGGATTTTCAATAACTTCTTTACCGGTGAGTTTTTTCTGAGGCTTCTGCATGAGACCACGCATTCCGGCGAGCTGTTTTATCTGGTCTTTTGAACCTCTCGCACCGGATTCGGCCATCATGAAAACAGGGTTAAATCCGCCGCGATCCTGACGAAGTTTATCCATCATAGCTTCAGCTACATCATTTGTGGCATGAGTCCAAAGGTCAATTATTTTATTGTACCTTTCTCCATCGGTTATGTAGCCGCGCCTGGCCTGTTTATTAACGCGATCGACTTCCGCTTCGGTAGATGAAAGAAGTTTTTCCTTTTCTTCAGGGATTACGAGATCTTCCATTGCAACCGTAACACCTGCCAGAGTGGAGTACTCAAAACCGAGAGTTTTCAGGGAGTCAAGAAAGACACAGACTTTATTATTACCCAGTTTAAGATGCATATCATCGATTAATTTCACTATTTTTTTCTTATCGAGAACGGTATTTACATAATCGATCTCGGAATGAACATACTTATTAAGTATTGCACGGCCGACAGTCGTATCAATGACAGCAGACTCGTGCAAAAGTTTAATTCTGGCATGCAGATCTACTTCGCCGAGCTGATAAGCAATTTCAACTTCATCAATATTCGGAAATAGTTTACCCTCTCCTTTTTTCCCCGGGCTGGATTTTGTCATATAATAGAGACCAAGAACGATATCCTGACTCGGCACAACAATAGGATTTCCACTGGCCGGATGCAGTAGGTTCTGCACCGAGAGTATTATTGTGCGAGATTCAATCCGTGCCTCAGGGGAAAGCGGAAGATGAACAGCCATCTGGTCTCCGTCAAAGTCGGCATTAAACGCTGCACAGACAAAAGGATGAAGACGAATGGCTTTTCCCTCCACAAGTCTGGGATAGAAAGCCTGAATACCAAGACGGTGAAGTGTTGGCGCCCTGTTTAAAAGCACAGGGTGATCGGCAATTATTTCCTCAAGTATATCCCAGAGTTCAGGACCTTCCCGCTCAACAAAACGCTTTGCGCTTTTTATTGTCTGAGCAAGACCTTTTTCTTCGAGTTTCTTAATTATAAAGGGTTTATAAAGTTCAAGAGCCATGCTTTTCGGCAGACCGCACTCATGAATATGAAGCTCCGGACCGACCACAATCACAGAACGTCCTGAGTAGTCAACACGTTTACCGAGAAGGTTCTGCCTGAAGCGTCCCTGTTTTCCGCGAAGAAGTTCGGAAAGGCTTTTTAATGCTCCACGATCGGAGTTAACGGCAAGCCCCCTTCTTCCGTTGTCAAACAGAGCATCAATGGATTCCTGAAGCATTCTCTTTTCATTACGAAGGATTACTTCCGGGGCTCGGACTTCAAGAAGTTTTTTAAGACGATTATTTCTGTTTATCACACGTCTGTACAAATCATTCAAGTCTGATGTAGCGAAACGTCCGCCTTCAAGAGGAACAAGCGGCCTAAGGTCCGGCGGTATTACCGGAAGAACCTTAAGAACCATCCAGGCCGGGTCGTTATCAGATTTGCGGAAGTACTCAACCATTTTAAGACGTTTAAGAAGATCATTTTTCCTTTGAACTGAAGTTTCGTGCTTAATGTTCCATCTTATAGTTGCTGATATTTCATCAAGATCAAGGTCTTTTAAAAGCTCCAGTACGGCATCTCCGCCCATCATGGCTTTAAATTCAGCTCCTTTATCCTCAAGTTCATCATATTCTTCCTCGGAAATAAGTTCTCCTCGTTCTTTTCCGCTGTCTCCCGGTTCAATTATGACATATGATTCATAATAAATAATTTTTTCAAGAACAGTAGAACTTACCCCTAAAAGATGGCCTATTTTTGAGGGCAAAGATTTGAAAAACCATATATGCACAATCGGAATCGCCAGTTCAATATGGCCCATTCTTTGTCTTCTTACTTTTGCGGTTGTAACCTCAACACCGCAACGATCACAAATAACACCTTTATACCTAATCCTCTTGTATTTTCCGCAGTTACATTCCCAGTTTTTAACCGGACCGAAAATCTTCTCGCAGAAAAGACCGTCCTTTTCGGGTTTATAGGACCTGTAATTAATGGTTTCAGGTTTTTTTACTTCACCGTACGACCATTCCCTTATCATTTCGGGAGCGGCTATTTTGATAGAAACATTCGAAAAGTTATCTAATGAATTATTCACCACGACTGTACCTCCAGACACAGGAGAAAATGGTTTAAACTATTTTTCATACTATTATATACCAGTATTGTCAAGACCAACATCAAGACAAAGACTTCTCATCTCCCTGATAAGGACATTAAAAGATTCAGGAATACCCGGCTTAGGAGGATTCTCGCCTTTGACTATAGATTCATAAATCCTTGTCCTTCCGAGAACATCATCACTCTTCGCTGTAAGCATTTCCTGAAGAGTATAAGCCGCGCCATATGCTTCAAGGGCCCATACTTCCATCTCACCAAACCTCTGCCCGCCGAATTGGGATTTGCCTCCAAGCGGCTGCTGTGTAACCAGAGAATAGGGACCAATAGACCTTGCGTGGATCTTATCGTCCACAAGGTGAGAAAGCTTCAACATATAAATGTATCCGACTGTAACAGGCTGGTTAATAAACTCACCAGTCCTGCCGTCTCTCAGTTTGGCCTTCCCGTCATCCGGAAGACCGGCTTCTTTTAGGGAATCTATAACTTCCTCATAAGTCGCTCCGCCGAACCCCGGAGTCGCCGCCTTGAAGCCGAGTTTGCTGGCTGCCCATCCAAGATGTGTTTCAAGTATCTGTCCGACATTCATTCGTGACGGAACACCAAGTGGATTAAGTATGATATCTACCGGAGTACCGTCCTCAAGGTAAGGCATGTCTTCTACAGGAAGTATCTTTGAGATAACACCCTTATTTCCGTGGCGGCCGGCCATTTTGTCTCCAACCGAAATTTTCCGTTTTTTCGCGATGTAAACCTTTACCAGCTGTACCACTCCGGGCTTAAGCTCATCGCCTCTTATTATCTTATCTATCTCTTTTTCGAGACGGTCCTGGATCCTTTTTATCATTTCATTGGAGGACTGAAGGACATTTATCGCCTTTTTGTTTTTCCTCTGGTCCTCACAGAGAAACTCGTTGAAGACACAGTTCGTAAAATCAGTTTTGCCTATCAGAGACTTTGTAAACTTAGTGCCCTTCTTAACGAGGACAGTATTCGTCTCAAAGTCTATGAGCTCTCCTGAGACCTCCCCCTGGAGAGTATCAGCGAGCATTGTATCTCGTGTTTTCTTTATTTCTTTTATTCTGTCGGCGGCTTCACTTTCCAGACCGGCGACAACTTCTTTATCTCTTTTCTTGGTTTTCCGGTCTCTCTCTTTCCGGGAAAAGACTTTGGAGTCAATCACAACGCCTTCAAGACCTGGAGGAGCTTTAAGAGAAGAATCTCTTACATCACCGGCCTTTTCGCCAAAGATAGCCCTTAAAAGACGCTCCTCGGGAGAAAGTTCAGTTTCGCCTTTCGGAGTAACTTTACCGACAAGGAAATCCCCGGGTTCAACCCAGGCACCGACTCTGATTATACCGTTCTCGTCAAGGTTTCTTATGATGTCTTCAGAAACATTTGGAATTTCCCTGGTTATTTCCTCAACACCTCTTTTTGTATCTCTAACTTCTACATCAAATTCTTCAACATGTATGGAAGTATAAGTATCTTCTGCAAGAAGTTTCTCGCTGATGATTATGGCATCCTCAAAATTAAAACCTCTCCAGGGCATAAAAGCCACAAGCGCATTTTTACCCAACGCGAGCTCTCCGTTATCGGTTGCAGCTCCGTCCGCCAGAACATCGCCTGCTCTCACACGCTGTCCTTCACGGACAAGGGGCACCTGATTTATGGAAGTATTCTGATTGGTCCTCTTGAATTTAATGAGATCATAAACATCATGCTGCGGCATTCCCATAAAGCTCTCGCTGAGGTCCTCTTCCTTCTGGCTGCTTCTTTTGACAACAATTCTTCTGGCATCGACTTTAGCAACAGTTCCTGCATTTTTAGCAATAATCATTGCTCCGGAATCATATGCTGCCTTGGCCTCAAGGCCGGTTCCTACTATCGGGCTTTCCGGTCTGAGAAGAGGAACCGCCTGCCGCTGCATATTAGAACCCATAAGAGCCCTGTTAGCATCATCATGAGAAAGGAAGGGTATCAGAGAAGTAGCAAGGCTGAGCATCTGTCTTTTGGAAACATCCAGATAGTTAATTTCACTTACAGGAACAATTGGAAATTCACCGGCTTTACGCACAATTAAATTTTCCCCCAGAAGACGGCCTTTGTCATCAACCGGAGTGGAACCCGGGGCAATAAAATAGTGATCTCCCTGCTCGGCAGTAAGAAACTCAACTTCACCGGTAAGTTTGCCGTTTTTAACAACCGCAAACGGAGACTCGATAAAACCGTAGTCGTTTATGCGGGCGAAGAGACTGAGAGAAGCTATAAGCCCTATGTTCGGACCTTCGGGAGTCTCTATAGGACAAAGCCTGCCGTAATGTGAGTAATGAACGTCACGAACCTCAAAACCTGCCCTTTCCCTCGAAAGCCCGCCAGGCCCCAGGGCACTGACCCTTCTTTTATGAGTAAGCTCGGCAAGCGGATTAGTCTGGTCCATAAACTGAGAAAGCTGACTACTTCCGAAAAATGAACCTATAACAGTGGCAACTGTACGCGCGTTTACTACATCTTTGGGAGTAAGATCTCCTGAATCACGTAGGCTTAGTCTCTCTTTGATATTTTTTTGCATTCTTGCAAAAGCAATGCTGAACTGGTTTGTAAGGAGTTCCCCGACAGAACGGGCGCGGCGGTTTCCGAGATGATCGATATCATCCAACTCGCCTTCACCGTTTCTCATTTTAAGCATATATTTAATGACACCAATTATATCCTCATTTGTGAGTGTCTGCTGCTCGGGGTCTATGTCTAGATCAAGTTTCTTATTAAGCCTGTAACGGCCGACATTGCCGAGGTCATAGCGTTTATCGTCAAAGAAAAGCCTGTTAAAATACTGCCTGGCGCTCTCAACATTGGGTGCATCATTAGCCCTCATAAGAGCATAGATGCGCATAAGACCGTCGGCCTCATTTTTGGTGTTGTCCTTGAGCATTGTGTTGTGAACAACCTGGTTTTTCTCAAAGTCCTTAACAACTTCAACTTTATTTATGTCTGCGTCTTTAAGTTTTTTCATGACGCTTTCATTTATTGGGGTGTTGACCTCAAAAAGGACTTCACCGGTCTCCATGTCAACAACCTCTTTTGCCAGAGGCAGCATGAGTACATCTTCTTTTTTCTTCTTCGAAATGTCAATTTCTTCAGTTTCATAAAACAGATTTATTATGTCTCTGTTTTCCGAATATCCAAGAGCTCTCAAAAGCAGAGATGCGGGCATTTTTCTTTTTCTGTCAATGCTTAAAACGAGTACATCATTTTTATCAATAAGAAACTCAAGCCAACTGCCCTTAAAAGGAATTATCCTTGATTTATAAACTTTACCGCCCGGAATATCTTCGGAATCGAAGAAAACACCGGGAGAACGGTGAAGCTGGGAAACAATTACCCGCTCAGCACCGTTAATTATAAAAGTACCTCTTCCGGTCATAAGCGGTATTTCACCGAGAAAGACTTCGTTCGTTATTCTTTCACGGAATTTTCTTTCATCCTTTTCCACGTCAAAGAAGCTCAGAGAAAGAACGGCTTTAAGAGGAGCTGAATAGGAGGCCCCCCTTTCCTGGCATTCCAGCTCATTGTATTTAACAGCACCTATACTGTATTCCTTGAGTTCAAGCTCATACCGTCCTTTAAGGTCAGCTACGGGGAAAACAGTATTAAAAACTTTCTGGAGGCCTATATTTTTTCTTTTTTCCGGAGCGACATCTTTCTGCAGAAATTCCGCATAGGAAATTTTCTGAACATCAAGCAGATCTGGCATATCGATCCACTCCTTGAACTTTGCATAAGACTTTCTCTCGTTACTTAATCTCATATTGGCAACCTTCTGTGGGAAAAGGGTTTTAGAAGAACATCCGGCAACTTAATACATTCAATAAATAAAATCAACAGACACACGGCATAAGATGCCCTTATTCAGGGGAAATCCTAATATGCCGTGTGCCTATACCTTTGAGGAACACTTATTATTTGATCTCGACGCTTCCGCCAACTTCCTCTATCTTTTTTTTGATTTCCTCGGCCTCATCTTTAGCAACGCCTTCTTTTATGGGTGAAGGAGCTTTGTCAACGAGCTCTTTGGCTTCTTTAAGACCAAGCTGAGTAAGAGATCTCACAACTTTGATGACCTGGATCTTTTGTGAACCTGCGGAAGCAAGAACGACATCAAACTCAGTTTTTTCTTCTGCTTCTTCTCCGCCTGCAGCGGCACCGGGCATCGCGGCAACGGCAGCGGCGGGAGCAGCAGCGGTTACATCGAATTTCTCCTCGATTGATTTAATGAGATCGGAAAGTTCCAGTACGGTTTTGTTGCCGATCGCATCAATTATTTCGTCATTTGTAAGTGTGGCCATTATGCCCTCCGTTTTGATGTTATTAGTATAACTGTTAATTACTTTTTTCAGTCGCCCGAAGCTTCTTTTTTCTCTTTCACAGCGTTCAGCGCATAAACAGCTTTCGAGATGTTGGCTTTAAGCACCATGGCAAATTTGCCGATCGGTGCTTTTAGTGTACCCGCAAGCATAGAAATGAGAACTTCTTTCGGGGGAAGATCGGCAAGTCTGCCGATTTCTGATTTTTCTACTGTTTTATTATCAAGATAACCAATCTTAAAAGAGAAGTCATCCTTTCTGTGTTTATACTTTTTAAGAAATTCCTTTAGTACTCGGGCCGGAGAGACTTCGTCTTCCTCTGAAAATGCGATAGCGGTGGGCCCGACGCAGAACTCAGAGAGCCCATCTATATCTTCGTCGCTAAAAATCCTTTTTAGGAGGGTATTTTTAACAACTTTATATCGAACATTTTCTTCGCGACACATTTTACGGAAATCATTGATTTCCTCAACCTTAAGGTTTTTAAAATCCGCCAGAAAAAGGCTCTTTGAGTTACTTACACCCTTTTTCAGTTCTTCAGTTATCTCTTTTTTCTTTTCAATAGTAATCATGGCTGTGATTCCTTAATCATATTTGCAGAGACTGTTTATCTATACTTAAACCCGGGCCCATTGTTGTCGAAAGAGAAACTTTTTTAAAGTACGTTCCTTTGGAAGCCTGAGGTTTCGCTTTTTTGAGTGCTTCAACAAGAGCTTTTACATTTTCGGCAATCTTAGACATGTCAAAAGACACTTTTCCAACGGGAGCATGAATATTACCGGCTTTATCGTTTCGATATTCCACTTTCCCCGCTTTTAGGTCTTTAACAGCCTGGCCGATATCCGGAGTCACGGTTCCGACCTTCGGGTTAGGCATCATCCCTCGAGGCCCCAGAACTTTTCCGAGTTTTCCGACAACTTTCATCATATCTGGTGTCGCAACAACCGCGTCAAAATCGAACCACCCACCCTGAATTTTGGATGCAAGCTCATCACCACCGATATACTCCGCTCCGGCCTCCTTGGCTTCAGCTTCTTTCTCAGGAGAAGCAAAAGCAAGCACCCTGACTTTTTTACCTGTTCCATTCGGCAGGATCACCGATCCCCGGATGTTCTGGTCTGTTTTCTTAGCGTCGATGCCCAGCCTTACCGCAACTTCCATACTCTCATCAAATTTCACTTTTGACGAGGTTTTCAGGAAATTCACCGCATCCTGGATGCTGTACTCTTTAGCACTGTCAACATCTTTTCGAAGATCTGTAATTCTTTTTCCTCTTTTCATTTGTTTTTTCCTGTTGTAGTTACTTGGTTACGGTAATTCCCATGGATTTGCAGGAGCCCATTACCATTTTCATGGCATTTTCAATGTTGGCCGCTGAGAGATCCTGCATTTTGATCTCGGCTATTTCCCGGATCTTATCCATTTTTATGGTACCAACTTTATTTTTATTGGGCTCTCCCGAACCTTTTTTTACCTTGGCGTATTTTTTTACAAGCTCTGAAGTCAACGGAGTTTTTGTCTCGAATGAGAACGAACGGTCCGCATAAACAGTAATGACTACAGTAACTTTTGAACCGGCCTGTTCCTGGGTCTTGGCATTAAAAGCCTTGCAGAATTCCATTATGTTAACTCCTGCCTGACCGAGAGCCGGACCGACCGGAGGAGCGGGGTTCGCGGCCCCGCCTTTTATCTGAAGCCTTATTGTGTTCGCAACCTTTTTTGCCACTTTTTATCTCCTGTACGTTTATTTGTCAGTATCGGTCTGCAACCGGATCAGCTTATGGGAGAAACCTGTAAAAAATCAAGTTCTACCGGCGTAAGCCTTCCAAAGACACTGACCATTACTTTTAGTTTACCTTTTTCAACATGTATTTCGTCTATATTTCCGTCAAAACCCTTAAAAGGACCATCGTTTACCCTAACACTTTCCCCAACCACATACGGAACCTCGGTCTCTGTTCCGCTTTTCTTCTTTGAAGTTATTCCGAGAATCCGCTCAACTTCGTCAGATTTGAGGGGTTTGGGAGGTTTTGTAGGAGATGCGCCTACAAAACCGGTAACACCGGGCATCTCTGTTATTGTATATGTCGTACTTTTATTAAGCTCCATCTCTACGAGAATGTAACTGGGGAAAGATTTTTTTGTCTGCTTTACCTTCTTTCCCTTCCTTATGGCAATAGACTCCTGTGTGGGAACAAGAACCGTACTTATACCCTGCGCCTCGCCGGATTCAATAAGCGAATCAAGCTGATCTTTTACTTTATTCTCCTGTCCCGCGTATGTATGGACTGCATACCATTGCTGTGCCATATTAAAATAGCCCCTTTACTGTAAGAACCTTCCGATTAGAAGGGTAAGCACATAATCCACGATAAAAATATAAGCCGCAAAAATCAAGCTTATGGAAACAACCACAATTGATGAATATTTTACTGTTTCGGCTGTAGGCCAGGAAACCGCCTTCATCTCGGCTATAACATTTTTTACGTATTCGGATATGCTTCTGAACATATTAATTCCCGATTTCAGTTCAATATCAAAAGACCCCGCAGGGTTCTTCAGTTTCAACTCAGGCCTGGAGGGACTCGAACCCCCA
>CAYNYI010000076.1:0-14427 GCA_964401455.1 uncultured Fibrobacterota bacterium | reverse complement strand
TTTAAAAGTACCCGGAGGCACGATAAGCGGCGAAAAGACAGTCAGGTTTTCCATTGTTTTTTGCGAATTAGGAGGAAAACATTCTTTATAATCAGCGAGTACGGTGTCGAAAAAGAATTTAGCAAATGCCGGATTAAAAATATTGGGCAGATATGACCCGTTTTCTCCGGGAGCCCTGAAATATTGTTTTCTGAAAATATAAACTTTCCAGTCCCCTGCCGGTGCTTTCCAGCCGATAGATCCGTTTTTGCAGAAACCTGTAATGTTTTTAACATCTTCTATTGAAGGGCGGCCGTCAATTTCACGCACAGCGAGAACCATTTCCGGAACGTCCGGGCCGGTTTCATGAGAAAATTTCCTCTTGCCCTGGGCCGGATGTGTCTCCGAAAGCATAAGATAACAAAGGCGCATGTCGGTATCAGCCTCAAGCCTGTCGATTATTCCCGGATGTGTTATCTGATATAGATCCTCTGAAAGAATCAGTCGGATTTTGCATTTCATAGCATATTCTATGGCATAAGAAAGCAGATTTCTCAACTCATACGAACCACGCACCGGGGCGCAAGTGGGATCAATTCGGACCATAATAAGATCAATATTGATATTTGAAAAATCATTCAGGCATGATTCTATCTTTTCGCGTTTTACGTTCCCGTTCCAAATCCAGACCGGCACGGGTTTTTTCGAATTATCATTTTTTTTCAGAACAGTTCCAATATCACTTTTCATGAATACCCCGGTCTTTTATATTACTTTGAGTTATTAATACTTTATACTATTAGCCATAATTATAGGAAAATAGAGTATAATATACATGATTGAAGCCGGAATGTCAATGATAAAGCTTAAAGAGAGCACTGATCAAGCAAGGTTATCACCTTAATTTTACTCGTTTTATATAGTGTCTTCTCATACCATACTTGACGTGTATTTATTTTAATATTTTATCATATGCGGCCGCAGGCTTTCCTTACCGACTCGTAAGAAGATGCTTTTTCGGAATCACCGAAACCCTCAGAGACAATATAAAGCCGCTCCTTTTGCCCGTCATTATATATTTTCTGCCCTTCGATAGTGCATCTTGAAGTGTGATAAAACCCGTTAAAACGCTTTTCCATATCTATATTCAAATCGATTATTATCTCCGAATCAACCGGATCTTCAACTATATCGTATTTTTCTGATATGGCGCTGAATATAAGCGCCTCAGACACCTCGCATTTAATACCATCAGCCCTTACAACCGCGTTTTCCCGGCATTTAACTGAAATTCCGGATTTTAAACTAAAATCTTCATAAATACTGAGAATCATTGAAAAACGGCCTTTTCTACCCGAGTAACCGGAAATTTGTAATTCAACTTTACCATTTCCGCTTAATCCTGTTTTCCGGACATCTCCTTTAGATCCCGGAGTTAATTTTGTATATACGCTCCGGGGAATATAGCTGATATTTTTAAAAAAAGACTCAAAGATAACTGTGATTTCATCGCCCATACGGCTTGCTATGTGGGATTTGATTGTAAAATGCTTCCTGCAGCTGTCTGTAAAAGATAATCCGTATAATGAGTCAATGGTTTCTTCTCTTACATCGCAGGTAAGCAAGGCATCCGCAGCCCTTTTCCTGATTTTGTAACACTCAAGAAGAAAAGACGGATCATCTGTTTTTGTGAAATATTCATAGTTTTTCCAGGCTTTTGATACCATTTGTGCGAGAATATCTTTTTCCGCCAGCCGGCTTTTCTCCTCCTCGACATCAATTAAAACTTCAGACCGGTATCCGCCGCAATCCTCAGAAAACACGGTTCTTTTTTGAAGCACAGTATATGAAATTCCGGCTGAGGCGGATAAATAAGTCCTGTCAAAACCCCGCTCATTTATCCGCCGGCCGGAAAAATCCGTTACACTCTCAGATTCAAACAAGACCAGAACTCCCCGCGAATTAACATATTTTCTCGCGGCATCTCTGACAGCGTATTCTTCCGCCTCTTCTTTGCTTTTTCTGCATTCTTCGCAGCTTCCGCTGAATGTCATACCGGAAATAGAGCCGAAGAAAAGGAAAATTACCAGTATCAGGGTCTTTCTTGTGTCCATTCTTAAAGATCCGTGTCGCTCATATTCTCAAGAATTGCAAGGGCCCTGTCGAGGTCTCTGCGCAATTTTTCTGATTCTTCTTCCTCTTTACGCCTGTTTATTACGCCTGTCATAAATTTCCTTATAGTCTCTTTTTTTACCTTATAAAGGGCATAGACCTTATAGTAATAATCAGCGTTTCCATCATTATTCTCAACCCATCTTTCCGTATAATACTCAGAGAATTCTCCTGCTGTCATTCCGCCTGACTTAAGTTTCGCTATTTCATCGGAAACAACAGCAGGGTTAATTATGTCGGCCGAACTTCCTGACGAGGATATAACCTCATTCAGTTTGTTTTTGACAAAAACTCCGAGATTATCAGCAGATTTCTTGAAAGCGTCTTTTTCTGCATCGCTTCGGGCGCGCTGTTCCATTGAGAATACCTTTGATATACCGATAAAGGCTTTGGTTTCTTTGTCGTATTCACGGTCTGTATTGCCTATCCATCCCGGTTTTCTGCACCCGTCAATGCATTTTCTTTCTCCGCGGAGCACGGCTCCTCCGGAGCATCCACCGGCCAGCATAATAAAAGCAAGGCATAGTGCCAGTGTAATTGTCAGAATTGTTGTTTTTTTCATGAGTTATCTCCTTTTTTAAAGATTTTCAATCAGAATACCTTCCGGCTGTCTCCCGCAAGACTGCTTCTGTACAACAGCGGAATCCGACGCTTTCATATTCCCCTTCTTTTTTTAATTCTCTCACAGACGAACAGGCAGCTCCGCCTTCAATACTGCTGAAAGCGCCTCCCGCCGCTCTCCCTGTATGCGAATCTCCTCCTCCCGATATCCACTCCGCAAGATTTCCGCTCATATCCATTATTCCGTATGCGCTTAGACAATTATCCCTTTCTCCTGAAATAACAGGCTTGCCGGATTTAATATGCGAACCTGTATTACAGATTTTCTGCATATAACTGTTTCCGTATGGATATACCCTCTTACCTCCGCCGGAGCACGCCAGATACCACTGCTCTGGTGAACAAAGACGTTTATTCTCCTGCCTGCACAGCCTTCTCGCGTCGAAATACGATATCCCTGATAAAGGAGTTTCCCCTTTTTTATTTGGATACTCATATTTGTCTATACAGAAATCCTCGCCCGATTCCTTGCTTACAGGGAGCATTCCGCGGTGTCTGCAGAAAAGTGCGAATATTCCGTTTTCAGTGTCTGAATCACCTTCGACTCCCTGAAAACTCTTTTTTATAATTAGGTTCTCTCCCGGAGAAATACTGAAAGTGCCGGATATTCCGCCGCGTCCTTTTTTTTCCATTCTGTAAAAATGATTTCCGGGCATAATATTGTAAACAGTCACCGGTGTTATTCCAACATATCCGCTGTCTGAATAAACAACTGCCCCCGGAGGCTCCGACTTATATGTAACCCGGTTTGACAATACGGCTGAGTCACCTTTCATTATATTGCCTTTTCCTATCATTCTGCAAAGTGCCGATTCCCTGTTTACTTTCTCTACCAACAGTCTGCCTGAATTTCTGTATTCGCTAAAACCCCCTATAAGCTCTTTTTTACGAAGAACCATTATTTCCATACCGGGTCTTATTTTACCGTTTTCCCCGCAGCTTATTACGGCATAAGATGAATCACATTCGGTAACATAGCATGGATGCTTATAAAAATCCGTCGTTTTTTTTACTACATTGCTGATGAAATACCGGAATGACGCAGGATCCGGACTGAATATTATATCATTTGATATCTCTACATTTCCGGTTTCGATATCAATAAGCCTGAGCGAAATTATAATATCGTCTCCGATTGGGCTTATGTATCCTGCAGCGGCTTTTTCAGCGGACAGCATTTGTCCGAGCCGCAGCCGGAATTCCTCGCTGTACTCCGCCTTGAGAGATTCTCCCTGCTCCCGGAAAAGCGAATCAAGATACTTTCTTTCGAGTACTGTGAATTTTCCGGATTTCACCAATCTCGTCCGGATCATGGAAGAAGCCACTTCGGACAAAACACCTGGTACTCCGAGATTTTTCAAATCAAAAAGCACCAGCCGGGGTCCGGCGGCAAAAGGAAAAATTATGCATAGCAGCACATAAACGAAAAGCGCTTTCATAAACCTCTCCCCGGATCTCCCCAAAACCGGATATATTGTGTCTGCGGCGTTTACGTATTCTTTATTTTGTATATTTCTTTGAATTTTATTGCAAAAAATATTCCTATTATTTTAGTTTTTACATAAGCCCGTAAGGTGTTTATTTTTACCCCCTTTTACCTTAGAACGAGCTGATGGTTTTACTTTAATTTCACCGGAGGGAAATTTTGCCTGATTCGGATTCCTTCTTGCCGACAACAAAAAAAATAACAGAGCTGTATAATGAACTGCCTCCGGTACCCTGCCGTTGCTGCGGAGAATGCTGCGTTTCTCCCAATCTGACAATAATCGAATTTGTCTACCTCACAAGGCACCTTCTCAAAATCCTGGCAAAAGATGAACTTCGCGACATTTTCCTTAAAAAAATGGAACCGCAGCCGCTTTATGAAGGAAATTATAAATGCCGTTTCCAGGACCCGACAGGAAAATGCCTTGCGCATCCCGGCAGAGCCCTCGCCTGCAGGCTTCACGGCATGCCTGTTGTGGAAGACCTTAAAATTGACGGTCAGGTCAGATGCGGCAAAATATCAAAATCCGAATCTGCGGACATCCATGTAGATAAACTGCGTTCCTGGCTGGAAAGACTTACAGAACTTAACCGTGAAGTAGCCCCCTATTATCAGGCACCTTACTATATAGCCGGATTCATTTATGAAGCATGGCTCGATGTTTATTTCGATGAGTTGCTTGACGACGAAGTAATAGGCACCTATAAGGAATATCTGCATAAAAATCTGGATCTTGAATTTTTCAGGCCGTACTACAAGGAATATACGGGGCTGAAATCAAAAATACAGAAAATTTCCATGATATTCATCCTTCTCGACAGCGGAGGGGAAAAAGAACAAATAATAAAGCTTCTCAAATCTGTAAGAGACGACTATCCTGAAACCTCTACCTACTTTTATAAAGAGGCCGGCGAACTGATCGACCTCATAAATAAAAGTAACCAGGTACATGATTAACGAAAGCTCAAATTTTTATTGAGTCGGGCGCTGTTATTTTTTATCTTTATGTCCCCTTTAAGAAATCATCGGAATGTGGCGCAGTCCGGTTAGCGCACATGTCTGGGGGACATGGGGTCGGAGGTTCGAATCCTCTCATTCCGATTTGAATAAAAACCCGGTCTGATAAGTAACAGTCAGGCCGGGTTTTTTAAATGAGAATATCCGGTCACAATAAAGTGGTTTATGTCAAGCTATGTCGAAGGAATGGCTATTGAAGTGAATCCAGTATTTTCCGGATTTCTTCTTGATCATTATTTTTTTCAAATAAACTGCCCACTACAATGAAATCTGAACCCGCTTCTGATATTTCTGCGGCAGCTTCCGGAGTCTTTATGCCTCCCCCTGTTATTACTACGAGGCCCGATTCTTCTTTTACCGCCTTTACCATTTCCGGAGGTACCGCCATATTTGCCCCGGAACCACACTCAAGATAAACCGCGTCCATTCCCATGCACCTCGCTGCCAGAGCGTGGTCAACCGCGGTTCTTATATCTTCTCTTCGCAAAGCACAGGTATTGCTTTGTTTTTCTACCTCTGTCTTCTCCCCGCCCGAGGAGATCAGCATATACCCTACAGGCACAGGGTCAAGGCCCGCCTTAAGGACCATTCCGGCTCCCCGGACCTGTTCGTCAATCAGGTATTTGGGATTTCTTCCGGAGATAAGGGAAATAAAAAAAACTCCGTCTGCATATTCACAAATCTGTCTCGAAGTCCCGGGAAAAAAGAGCACCGGTTTAGGCGTATTTTTTTTAACTGCCGCCGCAGTCTTCCTGAATTCTGCATCCTTCATCGTGCTTCCGCCGATCAGAAAGCCGGAGACACCGTCTAAACTTGCCTCTGCCGCAAAAGAGCCGGCCGATTCAGCACCGGTTTTCTCCGGGTCGACAAGAATAAAAAGCCCGCAGCTTTTATGTTTTTCATTCAAAAGTCTTTCTAAAAGCCGTGATTTCAGCCGAGACATTTACTAATATATTCCTTTCCCGCTTCGAGCGCTTCTTTAGATTTCGAAATATCACGTCCTCCGGCCTGTGCCCGGTCCGGTCTTCCTCCGCCTCCTCCGCCTGCGGCTGCGGCGGCGGTCTTTACAATATCTCCGGCCTTGATACGCTTCGTGAGGTCCTTTGAGACGGCGCAGAAGAATGAAAGTTTATTATCAGTGGTAATTACTGCGCACAATGTTATACCTGAAGAATTGGCGTCATAAACTATATCCCCGAAAATTTTAGAAGCCTTGGGGGGCATGTCCTCCAGGCAAAGAACGGCAGCATCCACTCCTTCAATATCAATCAGCGCTTTCTCCCGTTTTTCACGGAAATCCGAGTTAAAAACATCTTTTTGCAGCGAAGTATTTTCGCGCTCAAGTCTTTTTATCTCGGCCTGGATTTCCGATATTTTTCCGGGAACCTCCTCAGGCGCTGTTTTTAAAAGAGATGCCGACTTTTCAGCGCTGTCTATTTTTGATCTGATAAATTCATAGGCGTTTTTTCCGGTAAGGGCGGTAATTCTCCGCACTCCTGAGGCAATGCTGCCCTCGGAGGCTATGATAAACGGCCCTATATTGCCTGTCGCCTTTGCGTGTGTACCGCCGCACAGCTCTTTGCTGAGGCTTCCGGCCGACACAACCCTGACCGTGTTTCCGTACTTTTCTCCGAACAAAGCGACAGCTCCGCTTTTCACCGCTTCATCGGAAGACATAATCTCGGTTTTAACCGGATAATCCCGGACGACAGCTTCTGTAACGGTGGTCTCAATTTCTTTTATTTGTTCCGGAGATAACTTGCTGTTATGAGAAAAATCAAAACGCACCTCACTGTCGGATACATATGAGCCTGCCTGATTAACATGCTCTCCGAGAACTTTTTTAAGAGCATAATGCAAAAGATGAGCGGCCGTATGGTTAGCGGCTTTTTTACTGCGCTGCTTTGCGCCAACTTTTAAAAAACATTTTTTTTCTATATCATGATTACCGCCGGAATTTCCACTTAGAACGTGAACAGTTTTTCCCGAAACTTTGACAGTGTCTCTTACCTTAAATTCACGGTCGCCCCATATAACAATTCCTGTGTCTCCGGTCTGTCCTCCCGATTCGGCGTAAAAGGGAGTTTTTGCCGTAACAAGAAGAATCGAATCCTTTTCTTCTTTGTAAAAACGGACCTCGGTATTGCAGTCCAGAGCTTCATAACCGGTAAATTCCGAGTCATCGCCTTCGGTAATGATTTTCCATTTTGAAAAGTCCGTATCGCTGAATTCGAATTTCGACGCCGCCCGTGCCCTTTCTTTTTGTTTTTCCATCTCTTTATCAAAGCCCTCGGCATCTACTCCGAATCCTTTTTCTGAAGCCATCTGCTCGATAAGATCAAAAGGAAAACCGTAAGTATCATAAAGCATGAACGCTTCCGGGCCCCCAAGAATTCCTCCCGGTGTAAGGTCTTTAACGGATTTTTTAAAAAGCCCGATACCTCGGTCAAGGGTTTTAAGAAACTGTTTTTCTTCTGATCTCAAAAGATCCTGAATATAGGAAGCTCTTTCCGGAAGTTCCGGATAAGGTTTTTCCATCATTTTTATCACGGTATCAACAAGGCGGTACATAAAAGGCTCTGTAAGCCCGAGTTCACGGCCAAAGCGCGCCGCCCTTCTTAAAATTCTGCGTACAACATATCCGCGGCCCTCGTTGGAAGGTGTTATTCCGTCCGCTATTGTAAATACGACTGCCCTTATATGATCGGCCACGGCCCTGAAGGCAACAGGATTATCTTTGAATTTTTTTCCGCAGAGAATTTCTGTTTTTTTTATGATCGGCTGGAAAAGGTCAGTATCATAGTTGCTTTCCTTTTTCTGCAGAACCGCCGTTATTCTCTCAAAACCCATTCCGGTATCGATATTTTTTTTCTTCAATGGCTTCAGTGATCCGTCTTTTTCACGATAGCTTTCCATAAAAACAAGATTCCAGATTTCTATGAAGCGCCCGCATTCACAGTTGACGCCGCAGCTCTCTCCGCAGGAGAATTGTTCCCCCCTGTCGTAATGCACCTCGCTGCAGGGTCCGCAGGGCCCGGTCTCTCCCATTTCCCAGAAATTATCCTCCTCAAATCTGGAAATATGCGAATGATCTATTGAGGTCCTTGACTTCCAGATTTCTTCCGCCTCATCATCGGTAGTATATACCGTCGCGTATAAATTTTCCGGGTTTACCTTCCATACTTCTGTCAAAAGCTCCCATGCCCATTCAACGGCTTCTTTTTTGTAATAGTTCCCGAAAGACCATGTGCCGAGCATCTCGAAAAATGTATGATGAGTGGTATCTCGGCCGACGGCGCTCAAATCATTATGTTTTCCGGAGACACGCATGCATTTCTGGTAATTTACCGCTCTCGGATATTCAGGCTGTCTCTCACCCAGAAAAATATCTTTAAACTGGTTCATGCCCGCGTTTGTAAACATCAAAGTAGGGTCTTCCGCCGGATAAACCGGCGAGCTTTTCATAAAATGATGGTTCTTGTCTTTAAAAAAATCGAGAAAGGTATTTCTAATCTCTTCCGAAGTCATACAGGGGGCGCTCCCTTATTAATAATTAATATTTAAGGCGAGAATATAATATATTTCAGATAGCACTGTTTTTCAAGAATAAAACCGAAAGGTCTACTTTTGTTTCTGACAGCATTGAAAAAAGAGCTGCGGGAATCTACCGGCGCATTTTCTTCCCGGACACATTTTTTTCTTCAGCAGAGCATATTCGCTTTTCTTTACGGGGTCCTTTTTCCCATAACCCTTGCAGAACAATGGACAGCAATCTATTCGGTTGTTTTTCTTACTGTTTTTAACCCGGTAATTCAGGGGCTTTCCTTCGCGGCATATTCTCTCGCCGGAGAACGCGAGAGAAAAACTATAAAGACCTATTTTACATGGCCGGTTTCCGACCGTGAGATTATTTTTTCTAAACTGCTCGGAGCCGCGCTTCCCGCCTATTTTCTCTCGATTATAATATTTGCGGTTTCCTTTATTACTCTCCGTTTTTATTCGGATTTTTCAGGTATTCCCGGTGAACTCCTCCGTTACAGGGCCCCGGCTGTTTTTTCAATTGCTGTTTCCTCGTTTTTTTCAGCATGTGCCTCGTCTGCGGCCGGCCTTTTACTTTCATGTTTTATAAAGGAAGCGAAAAATATCAGCGTTTACTCCCGTTTCCTTACTCTTTTATTTCTTTTTGCCGCACTTCCGCTTCTTCACGGAAAGAGCCTTTCTTTTTCCGGTGCCTTTATTCTGTCCGCCTTTCTTTTTATGATGACAGCGGTCTTTTTACTCTTAACCCTTAAATTTTTCAGCCGTGAAAGAATTATTCTTTAGCGCCGCCGGAATAACCGGTACTGTTTATATCTCCGATGAGAAACAGGAATCAAACCTGAGAAGAGTCTATCCTTGCTTTTTTTCGGATAACAGAACCACCGCTCCCGACTTTATCATTAAACATACTAAGGACCCTACATTTCCTCATCCGGAAGAATCGTATTCAGCTTCAGCTCCGGTTGCTAAAACCTCTGAAATAACATACAGTATCCTCGGCACTTTTCCGGAATATGAAGTAAAATCCGCGGGCCGCGGCTATATAAGCGGTATTATGACAGCACTGAAAAAAGCACTGATAGAAACAGTTATTGTAAAAAAACGCGGAATACCTCTGCATTCTTCTTTCGGGATAATTAATAAAAAAGAAGGATCTGAAAGGTCTTTTATTTTCGCAGCCAATTCAGGCGGAGGAAAAAGCACAGCCGCTTCAACAGCTTTTGATATATGCCTCAATGAGGAAATGAATTTGTTGCTTCCGGGCATCGGCCGGGAATGGAACACGCTTCCATCTCCTTTCGGTTTTACGGCCCCCAAAGGTGAACTAAAAAAAAAACGGAATCCGTCTGATATTTTCTTTCTCAGAAAATCTCCCGATTTCAGGGTAGAACCTCTTAATAAAGAAACCGCGTTAAGGGAACTACTCGGCTGCAGCATGCATAACGGCGGAAAAGCCGCGGCGGAGATTCTTATTGAAAACGCGGCAGAGGCCGTTTCCTGCTTCGGTGTAAAATTATTATATTTTAAACCCGACAAAGGTTTAAAAAATTTT
The DNA here is from genome assembly GCA_964401455.1 of uncultured Fibrobacterota bacterium. Classification (GTDB taxonomy): domain Bacteria; phylum Fibrobacterota; class OXYB2-FULL-49-7; order CAYNYI01; family CAYNYI01; genus CAYNYI01. The sequence goes on along the minus strand of CAYNYI010000076.1, from coordinate 4,060 downwards.
CTTTTAGAAACAGAATAAAAAATGAGATACAAAGTCAGACAAAAAACCGCCAGAAGAAAAATATTCGATACTTATACCGCCATTACCATACCCGACGGCAGGATACACAGCTTTAATAAAACCGCCACATTTATTTTCGAACAGATAGAAAGCGGAGCCGACTCCGGGGATATTCCCGCTCTTTTAACCGGGGAATATGACGTCCCGCCCGAAACGGCAGCCGCCGACACAAAAGAATTGATCGAAAAACTTCTTGAACTGAACATAATAGAAAAAAATGCCTGATAAACACGGTGTTTTCAGAAAAATGCTTGAGAAAAGCTCAAGGGAATTCAGACCCTACAGAGCCATGCTGGAAGTCACAAACCGCTGCGACCAGGCCTGCCTTTTCTGTTATATATTAAAAGAGAAAATTGCGGACCCTCCGCTTTCCAGGTTAAAAGAATATATAGAAAGACTCGCCTCTGAAGGCGTACTTGAATTAACCATAACCGGCGGCGAGCCGTTTTTAAGGGACGATCTTTATGAAATTTGTGAATGCGCCGACAAAAACGGGTTCTGCATAACGCTTTTTTCAAACGCGTCCGCCGCAAAACCGGAAATTATTGAAAAACTCTCTCCGCTTTCTATAAGAAGCGTCGAAATGACGATTTTTGATACAAGACCGGAAGTCCATGACGGTTTTACCCGTAAAAAAGGGGCTTTTGACTCTGCGCTTCGAAACATTATGCTGATGAAAGACAAGGGCCTTAACCCCGTTATAAAAACACCGCTTGTGAAGCAGAATTTTGACAGACATGTTATAATTCATGAATATTTTAAGAAGCTCGGCATAAAACAGCGTTCGAGTTTCGAGACCCTCTGCGCAAGCGGGAGCTCATATAAAGACGCGATTTGTAAAAAAGAGGAGTATACAACATTCTTCTCGAATTGGAGAAATATGCCCGGCAATCGGGATTTCCCGGACGATTATTATTGTCCGGTCGATTCATATCCCGGGGAACAAGTCTGTAAAGGCGGCGCGAATATGATAGCGGTCTCTCCCTGGGGGGATATTTTCCCCTGCCCGTCTTTAAGACATAAAACCGCCGACCTCAATTCGCCCGTCCCCCTCACAGAACAGCTCCGGAATTCTCCTCTTCTTAAAGAAATACACAGCATAGCTGTTAATGACATTGAAAAATGCCGCGAATGTTCTTTAAATACTTACTGCAAATCATGCCCTTCATCGAGTTTTCTCGCGACCGGATCTTATTTCAAGCCTTCCCCGGTTTTGTGCCGCGCGGCTGAAGGCTACTATGCCGCTTTTTACCCTGAAAGTTGAGTAATGGAAACAGTAAAATGCAGAGTAACCGGTGTTTCCATGCTCCCGGTTTTAAAACCGGGCCAAACGGTTCTCTGCGCGGCTATAAACCCGAAAGACATTTTACCGGGGGATATATGCGTTTTTTCTCATAAAAACAGGATACTTATACATCGGCTGATTTATCTTGAAAAAGACTGCCTTTTTTTTAGCGGAGACAACCGGCTTTTTTTTGAATTTGTTCCGGAAAGAGAAAAAAGCCTAATCAAATACAGGTTAAAAACCCGCTTCCGAAGAGGCCCGTTTTCCTTATTTTTTTGTTTTTTAAAAAAACGTCTCTTGAATTCAGGAATAAAAAATAGTAAATTAATGTTGAGGGTTCTGAAATTGATAATTCTGATAGACAACCTATTTAATCCTGTACTGAAAAACGGACAACGATGAAAAAAGAAAAGAAAATATACGAAAAACCAGATATAGAATCTGAAGACTATTCCCTCGAAATACATGCCCAGACATGCCCCGGTACCCCGGACGATGAGCAATTTCCCGTTCCGCCCTGTAAAATTTTCCCCGGACAGGGCACTTCCTGAAAATTTTTTAGTTTTTTTTTATTTTCCCGCTAAAGCAACCGCTAAAACTGCCGATAAGTATAAGTGAAAGGTGAGAATGGACTTTCGCCTATAATTCTCGAAAACACGGAAGTTTGAATGAGAATCAATCATAACATAAGTTCGATGTTCACCCAGGGCGCCTTATTCAAGGTAAATAACCGTCTTGGTAAAAACCTCGAAAAACTCTCCACCGGTCTCCGGATTAACCGCGCTTCTGACGATGCCGCGGGTCTTTCCGTTTCAGAACAACTCAGGACTCAGATTCGCGGAAACGCGATGGCAAAAAGAAATGTAAGCGACGGAATAGCTCTTCTGCAGATTGCCGACGGCGCGCTTAATGAAATGGAAGACATACTCCACAGAATGCGCGAAATAGTTGTCCAGGCATCGAATGACACGCTCTCCCAGACTGAGCGCGACTACCTTTTTCAGGAATATGATTCCATTAGGGACGAACTGACGAGAATAAACAATACGACAACTTATAATGGTATGCAGGTCTTTGCAAGTGAAAACGATACTGCTGCCGGGCTTCATATAAACCCGGAAGACGGTGCCAAAGGCGGATCTAATCAGAGTTTAGATTATGGTGATAATGTAGGCGGCCCTCAAAATACCGCCTCTGATTTTACTGAATTCCGATTCTTCAATCTGCAGGTAGGCGCGAATTTTGAACAGGCAGATGCCGATGCCAAAATAGGAGCGAGCCCTAGCGCCATGTACGGAGGTAGTGCTGTTAACAAACTTCTTTTGAAATTATCCAGGATGGATGCCGCTAATATTGCCGGAATTGGAGATGAAGCCTTCAGGATAGATAATGATCTTGACCCTACAACGGGCGCGTGATCAGGCTTTTCTTATAATGACGGCAGTAAATCCAAATTCCAGGCAATTCTTCAGATGCTTGACGGTAAACAGGAAGAGGCATACGGATGGGCCGCGAACGACACAGGTTTTAAAAGAATCAATAATCTCCGTTCACATGTGGGTTCTTTAATAAACCGCCTAGAACACACTCATTCCAACCTTACAAATCAGGAAATCCGCATGCAGTCGGCTGAAAGCCAGATCAGGGATACAGATTATGCTATGGAAATGAGTGATTTTACGAAGAATAATATCATTACACAGGCGGCGAGTTCCATGCTTGTGCAGTCGAATATGTCTACGCAGTCGGTGCTTTCGCTACTGGCATAAAATTTCAGATTGTCATTACCCGGCTTGACCGGGTAATCCAGAAGAAAATATTCCTTGAAGCATTCTAAAGAGAATCGTAAAGATCTTTCCACTTAGGATTTTGTTTCTCAATCAATTCCAATTTCCATGCCCTGTTCCACCTTTTCAACGCCTTTTCCCGCTTTATGGCTGAAAAGATATCATAGGCTATTTCATAATAAACAAGATTATGAACACTGTATTTTTTTGTAAATCCTTCATATATTTCATTCTTATGCTCATAAATTCGTTTTTTTAGATTTGATGTTACTCCGATATAGAGAGTCCCATTTCTTTTTGAGGAAAGAATATAAACATAATACTGCTTCATTACTTACTTTATTGACGGGATACCCTGTGTCATTACCCGGCTTGACCGGGTAATCCAGTAAAACATACATTGAACTGCAAGAAAATGGATCATCGGGTCGAAGCCCGATGATGACAATCCTTCATGCCGGTTTCTAATCAGAAATAAACCCATCCCCTCTCAAAAACTCCTCCACATTCTCCCGCAAAAAGCCTTTCCTGAGCAAAAAAGCCTTAATATCAATTTCCGTGTTTTTTTTGCTGCGCCTGCGCCTCAGCGAACGCTCCATACACGGGAATTCATCATAGGATACCTCGCCCGAAGAAAGAATTTCTTCCACAGTTTCAGGCGGAATACCCTTTTTAAAAAGCTTCTGCTTGACAAGCATAAGACTGTTTGCGGAGCTGCGGGCATAACTCTCGAGAAATATCCGGGTAAAACGGAGGTCGTTAACATAATTAAGACCTTTGACATAAGAGACAACGGAATCCGCCGTTTCTTTGGAGAAATCCTTACTTATGAGTCTCTCATACAATTCATGAGAACTTCTTTCTTTTCTAAGAAGCCAGGAGAGAGCGTACTTCCTCGCTTTCAATTCCTCTTCAGAAATATCATTCC
>CAYNYI010000075.1:0-15533 GCA_964401455.1 uncultured Fibrobacterota bacterium | reverse complement strand
AGTTGATTCTTAACTTTTTATATCGGAAGTGTCAGACAATATCTTAACTCCTACATATAAATTTTAATCTGGTGTTCACCAAAGGTATAAACCAGAATTTCTTTATCTTGTTTTCTGACGGCTATTTGAAATATTTCCTCATCATTGGTGTCCAGCTTGCTTATAAATTGTCCTTGCAAATCGAGAAGCACAATTTGTCCACCGTACATAGAAACGTATATGATGGAATTTGCTATGTCAAAATCTCGTGGAATTGAACCATAGGCTGAAACATCAAAGCTTCTTATAAAAGTCCCGGTAGCAGAGAAGATTTGGAAACCATTCTCATCTAAGGTAACAATTTCTCCATCTTCTGTTTCTTTAATTGCATAAATGTTTATAAACTGCCCATCTCCATTGCCTTTTTCGCCCCATTTAGATATGAAAGCACCATTATTGTCAAAAACTTTTACTGTTGAATAATATTGACTATCCGAATAATCAGCCACATATATTTGGTCATTATAGACAGTTAATACTCTTGGTGATTCCAAATTAGAAGAGTCCGTTATGTCCCCATAAATGGTGTTAATAAATGTACCGTTTGAATCGAATATTTGGATGCGACTGTTATTCCTGTCAGCAATATAAATGTTCGATACACTATCAATAGCAATTCCCCATGGTCTCATGAATGCTGATAAATCGGTTCCTTGGGAATCTAAAGAGAATAAAAAATTATAAGCTGAGTCGAACTTCTGGATTTTTGGATTATCCCCGCTGGAATTTTCATGACTTACAACATATAAGTTCCCAAAGGCATCATAACTCATATCCCTAATTATCGTGAATTGCCCATCACCAGTCCCTTGGGTTCCAATAGAATCCATCAACTCAAACCCGCTCACCACCTCCACACTATCCGTACTTGTTTTAACCCCTTCCTCATCGCTCTGATCCACCGAAGCCACAGAATAGACATAAACCTCATCCTGCACCCCTGTAGAATCAGAGAAAACCGTATCGGTCAAAACCTGAACATTCATCTTAACATCCGTGGAATCAATATGCCTGCGGTAAACATTATACCCATCCACCTTATCCGCATCCGCCCTGTCCCATGAAAGATGCACAATCTGCTTCATCGTATCATAATCCACAGTCAGCCCCGTAACCTTCGGAATCTTCAACGGAATAACAATAGAATCCGGAACATTCAAAACCTCCCCGGAAGTAACGGAAAAACTCGTATCATAATTACTGTAATCATCCAGAGTAGAGAAAAACTTGACATTATATTCACCCTCAGGAAGATCGGCCAAAGAAAAAGAAGCATCCTGATTCACAATCCGGAAAGTATTACTCCCCATAACAATGGCAATGATCTTGTCAGGCTCGTCACCCGGCTCCAGCTTGATAAAACCCGCAACAGAACCCGGCTCATCCAGCGTGTCCGAATCAATGACCGTGGTGTCATCCGTGATCTCAACAGAATCGATAAGAACAACGTCTCCGTTATCGTCTTCACCGTACACATTGTACGTGCCCGGATCAAGGTCATTAGTGCCATAGGTGCCCGTAGAATCCGTAATCACCGTGTCAGACTCCGCAAGGAGCTTTGCCGTGGTCTTGTTGTACGGGTCGTAGCCCACCTTTACGAAGTGGACAACGGCACCTTCAACGGCTGCGCCGGTGGCCGCATAGAACTTGCCGGAAACGGTGTAGGCGTTGCCGACCTCGGAGCCGGTACCATTATCCGAAACATCCGTAGGCTTTTGAGTACAACTAAAAAGAAATATCAAACTAAAAAGAAATAAAAGAGTTCTCATTATAATTTACCCCCTGAATTTGGAGAGAGGAAAAAACTGAACATTAAGCTGATAAACCCTGTCCACATCTTTTGCAGACTTAGCTTTGTTCAGAATATCCTTCCTGAAATTAATAATATCATTTTTAATATCACAAAAAGTATCATGATCAATACTTACCGTAATCCCTGAAATATCCCTGTTGCTTTTAAGATGCCTGTCCTGAGCCTCCTTTGCCAGCTCAATCATGGAACGGTGAAAACTCATGACATTTAATGAATTAACTTCCGGACCGGTAGAAATTAAATTATCAACCGGCTTATAAAAGCCGCTCTTGTTCTTCTTAATGAGCTTAAGTTTTAACAATAGAGCAATGGCCTTCTTTGCCTGTTCCGGTTTTATAGAAGGATCAAGCATCCCGGCCATGGTCGCATAATCATTTTTAAACTTGATAATGGATAATATTGCCCTGATCGCGCTGTAATACCATTTTGAATAATACTCATACTTGTCAGCTTCAACAAGGCATACCCTGGAGTTTTTAAATGTCATCATCCGTTCAAAATAGATCCGCCGGTCATCAACTGTTTTTGCCTGGCAGAAATAGACCATGTTCTCAAAATACTCTTCCTCCTTTTTGCCCAGACCGATACCCTTGGCAAACTTATGGACCAGAGCCTGAGAGATATTTCTTCTGCCGTTAGTTACGTCCTTATAAATACCGGAAGAGACAAATCCGGCCTTTTTAGCAAAAAATCTGTAGGAAAACACCTTATTAATTTCTTTTTGCTCATCATAATAATCAATAAGATATTTACGAAAGTCCGTATAATCAAATACTTTGATTTTACTTTTGTTGCTCATGACTGTAATTTACAACTAAATAAATGAAAAGGCAATAGGGGAAAAAAGAAAACGTTCTTATTTTGCGAACAGATAGAAAGCAGAAAGTAATGCGAAAAGATTAAAGGCCATGATAAAACAGCCCGTCGATAGAATATGCGGGAATATTGATTATCTTCTTTTTCCCGAAATCAAATTCTTTATACGAGTCAAGGCTGAAAACATAACCCACCTGGATATCATAATCATTCATATATGTGACAAGACCCTTCAAGTGACGATTGTTTACGGAAAGTGCCGCCTTGCATTCCAGAGGATGTATTGAATTTCGAGATTTGAGTATAAAATCTACTTCCATTCCCGAAGAAGATTTTTTCCAGCCGGACAAAGGCAGTCCGTATCTGTTTATTTCAACTGCAAGCTGGTTTTCCAGAACACTTCCGAAAGCTATTCTGGTACCCGGATTTATTCTATCTAAAACATTTATCGACAGTAATGAAGCCTCTCTCAATATTCTCATGAGACCTGTGTCAAAAAAGTATCTCTTCGGACGGTATTTATGGGATGCAGCGGGAGAAGGGCCTTCCTGACCGGACTTCAATATCAGATGCCAGTTTTCCAGTCTGGAAAAAATCATATTAATTTTACTGTTCATACTGCCTGATGGCGACTTGACTACCGAAGTGTTTTTTGATGGAAATCCCGCGAGTGCCGCAGTACTTTTTAATATGGAGTTAACGATTGAGATATCGTCTTCGCCGAAAATTCTCATGAAATCCTGTTTGTAACCCGCTAAAAGCTCATTCTGGATTTTACTATAGTCTTTCTTTTCTGTGTAATGCGACACGGCTTCCGGCATTCCGCCTGTGAGTAAATATTCATTATATATATCAAGAAATCTTGTATGTCTTTTTTCGGAAATGTTTTTGTATTCATTCATGATAACAGGAATTAGATTCCCTTTGCCGGTTGCACGCAGAAACTCAGTAAATGAGAAGGGTGAGACCAGTATTCTTTCCACCCGGCCCACGGGGTATCTTATATTTTTCCGGAATATTCTCCTGAGGGTTGAACCGGATAAAATCACTGTTGTATTTGACCACTCTTCTTTCATGAATCTTATAAAACCACCCAGTTTTATGCTTTCCTGGGCTTCATCCACGAATACAATCTGTCCCGAGTTATTTTTAAAGCCAAGTTCGTCTTCAAGAAGCTCCTGATATTCGGAAAAAGACGCGCATTCATCGAGACGGTATTTCAGGAGGTGATCTTTTTCGAGATTCAATATAATGGAATCGGACTTGTATTTTTCCAGGGCCTTTAACACCGAGGCGGTTTTACCGGTTTGCCTGGCTCCTTCTACAAGAAGAACATTCTTGTGCTCTGCGGGGCTTTTTATGAAATCGGCGATTGCCTGGTCATGGATTCGGTTAATATAGTGTTTCATATATTTAATATACACATTTTGCTCCCGATAATCAATCATAATATGCCTATATTGTTCTACATATAGAGTAAAATAGGTGTATTTTATATTAGCAAGCAGGAAATATCGGCATAGGCACAACCTCACCCGGCTGGAAACTGGAAATCAACAACGGTCAGGCTGCTGTCCGTCCGGGGTCTGGCGATCCTGGAGTATTGACCATTCTTCCAAGCGTTACGTTCCTCTCCTTCTTTTCTTTGTAGTAATCGGACAAAGACTTCCGATAGTCTTCATAGTCAAATATATTTATCATAAATTCAGCCATTATCGGTGAAATAAAAAACAATGTCATGAAATCAACCCGCCCGAAATCGGCCCAACACATGCTGGGCAAATATCCCCCGTAGGGACTGGACTTTCTGACGGTTTAATGAACGCATAAAATGAATTATTAATCTAAAATATTGGCATATTTCTGAAGAAAGAGATATTGTATAAACGATATATGAAAGTCAGGGATGTCTTAAAAGAAATCAAGGCAGACGGATGGTATTTGATTACCACCAGGAGAAGCCACCGGCAGTATAAGCGCCCTTCAAAGAAAGGGAGAGTAACGATAGCCGGTAAACCGTGGCACGATTTAGCCCACGGTACGCTGAATAGTATTTATAAACAGGACGGTATCGACAGGAGGAAATGATATGCATAGATTCCTTGTAATTATTGAAAAAGCGGGTAAAAATTATTCTGCCTATTCACCGGATTTACCGGGTTGTGTTGCGACAGGCGGATCAAGGGAAGAGGCAGAAAAAAATATTTATGAAGCTATAAGCCTTCACCTTGAAGGGCTTACTGAGGACGGTGAGCCTATACCTGAAGGCTCTTCAAGCGCAGAATATATAGCCTTCTCTGTATAGCAGGGACGGCATCCCGCCACAAACATATCCCGTAAGCGCCCCCCCCAAGCAAAACATTGTTTTTAACATGGGCAGTTTTTTATCTTAAAATACACAAAAAAGGCGGGAATAAATGATCTCATGGGACGACTACTGGAAAAACTACAGCATAAGCAAAGCCGAAAGGTGGATTGTCAGGCAGCGCCATGAAGTAATCTGCGGGATACTCGACAAAATGACAGAAAAGCCTGTCAAAGTTTTGGAAATCGGCTGCGGTTTCGGGTCTAATCTCCGTCTTATAAAAGCCGACAGAGAAGATGCCGAATGCACGGCCCTTGACAACAGCCCTGTAGCCATAGAAAAAATATCAGAAGAAATCCCGGACGCGGTAACCGCGGACTGCTGCGCCACAGGGCTTCCCGATAATACTTATGACCTTATATACAGTTCCGGCCTTATGGAACATTTCCGTGACGAAACTCCGCTGATACGGGAATCACGCAGAATACTGAAAGAGGGAGGCATACTCCTCACCTTTGTTCCCGGAAAAATATCTCTCTGGCAGCTGTACAGACTGCTTCATTTTGGAAACTGGAAGCATGGATACGAGAAATCGTATACAGCTTCATCCCTTAAAAATATTTTTACCGAAAACGGATTTGAAATCGAATTTTCAGGAGGCAACGATCCTTTCAGTATAAACGGGTTTATAATGAAAGCCCTCAATGTATCATATAATCCGTTATTCGGAAAATCCATCTTACCAAGCGGCTATTCGGAGATTTATACCGCAGCCCGCAAGAAATCCAAATGACCTGGAAAATCTTTAATACCGCCGCGGGAATATCCCTGCTTATTTTTATAGCCGGATGCGGTTCCGGAAGAAGATCTCTGACACCGGATTTCAGCGAGAAATCAAGACTTTCCGAACCGGGCGCGCTTATAATAGAGAAGATCCATACTGAACCCGTCTCTTCGCCGGAACTGGCTGAAACAGCCGATTCACTCATTAATTCAGGGAATTACAGGGAGGCCCTCCGCATATATAAAAACCTGCCGGACGATATCCGCAGCATTCCGGGGATAATCTATAATAAAGCAATATGCCTTGAGGAGACAGGAGATACGGTTAACGCTGTGAAGAATTACAAAAAGGCCTACAAACTTGACTCTTCCTTTGAAAACGCCGCCTTCAATGCGGGAAGACTTCTTTTTCTTAAAAATAAATATCAGGAAGCCTATCAGGCTTTCTGGAACGCGGCACACAAAAAAAATCCCGCAGTGCTTCGGACACTTTTAAAAAGCGCTTATTATTCGGCAGCAGAGCTTTATGACAAAGGTAACTTCAAAGCGTCCGAAAAATATATTGATACTCTTTTAAGCCTGGACCGAGAATCCGTGTTTCTTTCCGGCGCTCTATACCTCAAAGCCCTTATTCTACACAAACATTACGGAGAAAAAACCGCAGCGTTGTCTCTGCTTCGGAGAGTCATCAATATTGAGGAAAAAAACCTGAATGACACCTACTATAAAGCCGAAGCGTATTATATGCAGGCATACATTCTTTCGGAGCCTTTTTTTGAAAATGGCAAAAAAGTTGATGAAGCAGGATTAAAAGAACTTGAATCCGCAGTAAAGGTTTTAAAAAAATGCGCCGCCTTGAAGACCGAGCGAATTCCCGGGGCACTTGCTCTGATGGTAAAAATAAGAATTATACAAACCGGATTTAATAATACCTCCGTAAAAAAGCCCGCAATAACAGTAAGCGATTCTCCGGCGGATTACGCGGAAAAAAGGGGAAATCTCATGCACCGGCAGAGACTGCTTATTTCCGCTTTCTTTGATGCGGAACTTCTCGCCCGTGTTTCGGATTCATCATATCAGAGCCTTAAAAACCCCGGGCAGACCTTCAGAAAGCGTCTTATAAAAAATTCCATGCTGCTTCTTCATATAGATACCGTTTTCGCCGCCAAAACTGAGAAACCTCAATCCACTCTTGAGAAACTGATTTTCGATGACAAACTTGATCAGCTTATTTTCTCTGTATCATTGCGTCTTGCGGAAACATTTTCAGAAAGCCGCCTGCCCGCCCCGGATGAAGTTCTAATTCATCTGGAAGAACGAAAGATAATCCAGATCCGGCGACTAATAAAACGGCTTGACTCCGCGGCTGTTCTCCCTGAAGAAGAAGCGCTTCATGCGGTTGATATTTTTATAGAAGAATTCGAAAAACTCAAAAAATATTCACTGTTACTGAATAGCATTTATGACAAATCAGAAGCAGATAAAAACCGGGAATACGTGATTAAAACTACCGGTCTTTTAAAAGAAGTGAAGGAAAAAGCGTTGAAGATCTATGAAAAATATTCTGAAGACTTCAGGCATGAAGACATCCCGTCAGCTCCCGGACAGACCTGACTCCATTTGATTTGCAGTAGTCAGCGAGTCCTTCCGCGATACCTATCGGCGCGGAGGGATCAACAAAATTTACCGTTCCTGTCTGAACCGCGGCTGCGCCGCTCATTATATATTCGAGAGCGTCTGAAGTATCCATTATCCCCCCTATTCCGATCAGAGGAATTTTAACCGATTTATAAACTTTATAAACCATCGCAAGACCCACCGGTTTAATCGCGGGCCCTGAGAGTCCGCCGGTAATATTGGCAAGTACCGGCTTCTTTTTCCCGATATCCACAGCCATTCCTATAAGAGTGTTGATTAAAGACAATGCGTCTGCTCCGGCTGCTTCCGCGGCCTTTGAAGTTTCGGTAATATCCGAAACGTTCGGAGACATCTTGACAATGAGAGGCCTCTTTGATACAGATTTCGCCCTTTTAACGACCTTCTCGACCATGCCGGGTGAAGAACCGAAGGCTATGCCGCCCTCCTTGACATTCGGGCATGATATATTAAGCTCATAACCGGCCAGATGCGGAACATCGTTCAGCCTTTCAATCACTTCGGAATAATCCTCTATTCCCGAACCGGCCACATTTACAAAAACATTCGTTCCGCAGTTTTTAAAAAAAAGCGTCTTCTCTTCTATAAACTTTTCAACCCCCACATTTGCAAGCCCTATGGCATTAAGCATTCCGGCCGGGGTTTCATATACTCTGGGGCAGGCATTACCGGTTCTTGGCTCGAGGGTTACCGCTTTCGTGAAAAAGCCGCCCAGCGCTGAAACATCAATAAGATCTGACATTTCTGAACCGTATCCGAATGTCCCCGAGGCGGTTGTCACAGGATTCTTTAGTTTTATTCCCGCTATTTCAGTTTCTAAAACCAATTCAAATCTCCCGCGTTGAATACCGGACCTTCGGCGCAAATCCTTGCTGTTCTTCGGGTTCCGTCCTTAGCCGGCTTCAGGTCTACTGTACAGCCCATACAGACTCCGACACCGCAGGCCATATTCTCCTCAAGAGACACATAGCATTCCACTCCGGCTTTTATAACCTCTTTTGCCGCTGCCTTCATCATGGGTGTTGGGCCGCAGCAGTAATACACTTCGGAAGAGTCGGGTGCCAGCGCATCGGTAACCAGGCCTTTTTTTCCTGAAGAGCCGTCATCGGTATATAATCCGCTCCCGGAAGCTCCTCCGCAGGCGGCTTCCGCATAAACCAGTTTCGAAGAAGTGGCGGCACCGTAATAAAAGGCATATTCTATGCCTTTATTTTTCAGATAATCCGCCAGAAAAAGCAAGGGGGCAATACCCATTCCGCCCGCGACAAGCACCGGTTTTTTACCGTCATGGAGCGGAAAACCTCTGCCCAGAGGATAAATTACATCAAGTTCATCACCTTCCGCCCGTTTTGACAATTCGAGCGTTCCTCCGCCCTTGACATCAAAAATTATATCCAGAAGCCCGTCTTCAGCAGAAGCTATTCCGAAAGGCCTTCTTAAAAGAGGCGCGATCCCGTCAAAAGGCTTGAGAAACAAAAACTGCCCCGGCTTTATCTCATTTTCTTCAAACGGCAGCTCAATACTCATCCTGAATATACCGGGACCGGCTTCCGTTTTTTTTCTGATTATTCCTCTGCGCTGATATTTTTTCATAAAACCCTACTTATTATCTCTGACACACCTGAACCCTGTAATTATATTTCTTTCTTCGCCGTTTTTATAGTATAGCCTGTTCCGGCCTTTTAAAAGCTCCCCGTGAATGGAACCGGGCATACGCACACCCCAGAACGAGCCCCCCATTACAGGAAATTCTCCGGAATCTGAAAGAGACACGCTGACCGAGTCTGTACACCATTCCATCAGGTTACCTGTCATATGGTATATCCCGAAAGCGCTTCTGTCAAACTTATTACTGTCGGACGGAACCGGCCAGTCTGCCATCAAAGACAACAGAGAGTCGCTGTCTCCGAACGGATAAGGCCTTCCGTCTTTTCCGTGAGCGGCGGCTTCCCATTCATCCGCGGTGGGAAGACGTTTTCCTTTAGACTCACAATAAGACGCGGCGTCATATACAGAAATTCCGGTAACAGGACTGTCATCATATTTCGAAAGCGGTATCCCGCCGTCAAGAAAATTGTAAACCCCCGTGGTCCTTCCGGCCGTAATAGAATCAACGGCATCGGTTACCACCCCGGCTTTATCAAACCTTGAGCTTAAAAAAGAATACCCGGATTCCACATTTTCATCATTACCGAAGATACTTTTCCCGGAGAACCAGGAACCATCGCTTCGCCTTACATCAAGGCAAACAAAAAAACCGTAAAAACCGTCCGAAACGCCGAAGCCGGAAACACTGTCCAGAAATATATGTAAATAGCCGCTGAAGTCTTCGCCCCCTTGAATATAAATCAAAGTATCAAAAGCGGAGCTGTCGATAAGGGAATCTGCCTGCCTGAATTCCATGAAGGGATACCTTCTCGCCGCTTCGGTAAAAACGATATCAGAAAGTGAAAAAGAAGCATCTTCAATTAATTCCCTCGATTCAAGGGAATCCATGAGACGAATCACGGTCCCGAACAGGTTCTCATATTCGGTTTCGGACGCAAAAGAAATAGTGTCGGTATAAGGCGATCGGCCCATGAAATAGCCGCTGTCTCTGTAGAGAGTATCAATCAGGTTTAAATACGGTTCTTTATTGTCATCAGGTTCCGCTGAATCCATTGCCGTACCGACAGAATCAATATATTCGCTGAGACTGTAACCGTTTTTCAAGCTTACAGACTCAATACTGTCTCTCAGCGCTGAGGGGCTTGCGGGCCCTGTAAAGAAGTCATCTCTCCCATAAGCGGCAGCGGAAATTCTTACGGAATCTATGCTGGAGGTATCGGATCCCTGCTCAGAAGAAATTCGCCTGGCAGCATAATTTCTGAGCATATAAAAATTCTCAAGCCTGATCACAAATTTTCCGTCCAGGGTGTCTGCGCTGAGATAATTAAGGGCTGTATCCGGCCAGAAAGAGAAAGAATCTACTGCCGCCGTGTCAAAGCCCCACTGCCAGGGCCTTTCGGCGGCACTTCCGGAATCCTGCAGAAGATATTCAAGCAGAAGAGAATCGTTTATCCAGTATTTAGAACGCGCCGGCGGACTATCGGAGAAATTCGAAAGAAAATCATAGTAATCGGAGTTTGATACCTCATAAGCGTCAAACCAAATACTGTCGGTATTGAAATTTCTGCTGCCGTTTTCAACCGGATATGTCCCCGCCGGGAGAAGAAAAGACAAAGCCCCGCCTGTAAAAGAGGAATCAGAAGGGATAGAAGAATAGTCCTTTCCCAAAGTATCAATGCCGGAATATAAAGAATCGTTTTCTGCGCTGACCGGCTGCAGTTCCGAACAGCCGCCCTGAAGGAACATGAATATGATCGGGATTATGAGACAAAAGAGCAAAGCCGAGCCCTTCAGATTTCTATCTCATCCATGAAATGATCTACGCTTTCATAGACCTTTATTTTCGTACTTAGATTTACAAGCGCAAGTGCTTTTCTGACACCCTCACTGACATTAAAGAGGCCAAAATTCAAATCTCTGTCTTCCGCGGCTTTATACCCGGATATCACCGCTCTGATGCCGATTGAGTATATAAAATCTATGCGGTCCATATCGACCAGAAAACCGTATTTGCCCTCACGATCGGCATTATCTATAACTTTTACTATTTCAGCTCCGTTATTAGCAGCGGCCGCGTCCGAGTACTTGAAAATTTCTACGGATTGCTCTGCATTCATTCAGTCCCCGTTCCGGCTTTCGGACATAGCCTTATTTCTTTTATACTCAAGAATTGGATCGCATTTTTCCGGATACTTTTCTGTAACCGGATCAAGGCAATTTCCTGAAGGATCATACTTATCGCAGGATTTACACACATTCTCAAAAAATTCATCCCCTATGCCTTTAGGCTTACGGCCCCCTGACATACTTTCTTCGGTGGAGTCGGTTCCCTGCTCAGCTTTTTTCATTATTGTCTCGGCCATCGCCGCGAG
This sequence comes from uncultured Fibrobacterota bacterium, assembly GCA_964401455.1. Taxonomy (GTDB): domain Bacteria; phylum Fibrobacterota; class OXYB2-FULL-49-7; order CAYNYI01; family CAYNYI01; genus CAYNYI01. The sequence goes on along the minus strand of CAYNYI010000075.1, from coordinate 4,141 downwards.
CTCTTCAACCTGCTCTCTCGGAAACTGCTGAGAAGCAACCTGTATAAAAGTGCTCAAAGCTTGAGAAAGCACCTGTTTTTCCTGATCTGTAAAATTTGCCATAACTAAAAATATTAATTTTTCCGTGTTAAATACAATACCTTATTCATTTCCCGAGAAATTAACCTCGGGCACCTTGTCCGAACCTTCCGAAGCTCTGAAAAAAGCCATTTTCTCAAAACCGTAGAGTCTGGCGAGAAAGGCCCATGGCATTTCAATAATCTTGTAATTATAATTTTTAACAGCCTCATTATAGCGTCTGCGTTCAGTAGCGATCCTGTTCTCTGTCCCGGCAAGCTCATCCTGAAGCGCCATAAAATTTTTATCGGCTTTAAGCTGCGGATATCTTTCCTGGACCATCATAAGCCTCTGAAGTGCGCTGCCCAGGGTTGCCTGGGCACGGCCGAATTTTTCGAGCGCCTGCGGATCATTCAGAGCGTCTTTGGAAAGACTTATCTGTCCGCCCATTTTCGACCTCGCCTCGGCTATAGCTGAAAAAGTTTCCTTTTCATGAGAGGCGTAACCTTTTACCGTTTCCACAAGATTCGGAACGAGATCGGCACGGCGCTGATAAACATTTTCCACCTGAGACCAGGCTTCCTCGGCTTCCAGTTTTAAACGATTAAAATTATTGATCTTTCCCATTCCGTTGAAAAAAATCAGAACAGCGGCAAGTATAAAAACTCCCGCCACAATACCCAGCACTATAAGCGCTTTTTTCATTGCTCGGCTCCTTTTGTTTTTTCTTTAAAATATAAAGAATCAACTTTATAAATAAGTTCATCAATCCTCAAACAAAAATTTTCCACAAGTTTTTCGGGGTCACCGGAATCTTCCTCGCAGGCGTCTATCATATCCGAGACGGCTCCTTTTTCTTCGAGGTACTCTATTTCGGTTTTTTTAAACAATTCCTCTTTTGTCGCCGGTATTTTAATTTCCTTCAGATGAAGAAGCCCCGAAAAGACCATGCTGAAGACAGAAACGATTCCGTTCAGGAGTTCCCGCATTTTGCGGGCTGAGCCTTCCGCTTCCGCGAATTCGCTCCGAATATGCAGTGCCTTCCCCCTGAGTTCCCGTTCACAGGCAAGTCTCATATCCTCTTTGTCTATTTCTATCTCTGACAAAAGATCACGACCTTTTACCATATCATAGCCGGATTTCATATAAAAAAATTCCAGAGGAAACACATCAAGACTGTTTTTAACATATTCCTCCGTAAAAACATAAGGGATACTGAGCCTTGTGCCTTTCAGTTTGCCAAGCAGCTTTTTGAATCCTCTGAGCTTTTCAGGAGAATTATCACTCAATACAACACTGAGAAAAATCCGTTCTTTTTTATTCGAATAATTGTTTCTGACCACAGGACCGTATGCCCATACAGATACAAGGTTCGTTTCGAAAAACTCCTCAAGAAGCCTCGCGGCCCTGTCCAGCGATTCTTTTGCTTTTGTGTAACCCATTTAGCCGTCCTTTAGTTAAAAATCAGCGGAAGCGCCTCCTCCGCCGCTCATTCCCCCCCCGAATCCGCCAAAACTTCCTCCGCCCCCGAAACCCCCTCCGAAACCGCTGCGGCCCCCGCGCCTTCCACCCATAAGAGAAGAAAGTACCATAAAAAACAGAAGGCTTCTGCCGAAAGGCGTCGCCAGCATAAAACCGAGTATAATAATGAGTATCAGTAGCCCGAGCGGGGAAATTTCCGCCTGCTTACCATATTGAGAGTGACCGTACCGGCCTCCGCGGGGATCACGACCCGAGACAGCGGCAGAGAGCCCTTTACCGTCTGTTATAATCATTGAAAGTGCCTTTATACCAGAAGCAAGGGCCTGTTCATAATCATTATTTTTCAGATACGGAATCATATGATCACGCAGAACGCGGCCTGCTTTCGCATCATTAATAAGCGCCTCTGCTCCGTATCCGACTTCAATACGGGCTTTCCTTTCCCCGCTTGAAAGAAGAATAAGAAGCCCCATGTCAGTATCCTTGTCCCCGATGCCCCATTTTCGAAAAAGCCTTGCGGAGTATTCCTCAACACTCATTCCGCCAAGCGAATCCACTATCGCGGCGACAAGCGAATAGCCTGACTGCTCATAAAGAGTCCGGAGATAACGCTCGGCCTCGGATTCAAATCCGGGATTCAATATTCCGGCAAAATCGTTCACGGCACGAGAGGTTTTCCGAGGCAGTTCAACCTCCGAAGCAAAAACAGCGGCCATCAGGATAAAGATCAGTAATAAACTTTTTTTCATCAATCCAACTTCTTTAAAAATAAGCGTTAAACCCAATTCCGGCGGAAAAGGACGTTATATCCAGCATAAGCGGTTTTGCGGCTTCGATATCATCGGTATCTTTAAGAGGACCGAGAACTTTCGATTTTAATCCGTTCAGTTCCTTTTGATATTCATAGATCCGGCCATCACCGGAATTTAACTCCTGAAATTTGCAGAAATAGTAATCCCCCTGAACTTTCACAGCAAACCGTTTAGCCATAAAAAACTCCATACCTGCCGAAAATCTCATTCCCGGTGTAAATTCGGAAACAGAAAAAGAACGGTCGGTAAGGGCCTGGAAATCCTTCGAAATATTTTTACCGGACGAAGAGTACTGAAGTTCCAGAAAGTTAAGTTGAATTCCCGTTCCGAGAAAGAAATTATACACTATGTTGGACTCGAAACGACCTACCATATAGCCCATCAGAAAAACCGGCACAAGAGAATAATCAAGGTTTATTGTATCAATAGACTGATTGACTGTCCCCCCGAAAGAAATTGTATTGCCGCCGGAAACCATCTGGCCCTGCCATGAATTAGAAAAATACCCTCCTCCCAGCGACGCAGAGAAAACCGGATTTATTTTATACAGAAACTCACCCTGGCCTCCCGGCATTCCTTTTAAAGGCTCAAGAGAAAGCATTTCGCCAAGCAGTGTTTTTTCTTCACCGCCCGTATCTGTGACAACATATTTCTGGCGGGCAATGGCCGCGCCAAAAGCATCGAGTTTATCAAAAGAATAAGTAAAAGAAACTCCGATCCCGGTTTTACCTCTTCCCGCGTCATGCATTCCGGCATTTACCAGAAAAGTAAATGTTAATATGGCTGTGAGAATATTTGTCTTCATAACCTGTTTTAAAAGATTAATAATTTTTCCTGATGAAAGCAATGGCTTCTTCTTTATTTTTTACAGATCCCTCAAGCTGCAGATCTTCTATCTCTGTGAGAATTTTTGAAAAAAGCGGCCCCGGCTCATACCCCATTTTTATAAGATCCTTTCCGTCTATTATTACCGGAGGGCGTATCTGCTCCTCTCCAAACTCTTCCTTTTTCTCTTTTAAAAAATAATAATTTGACAAATCCTTATGGCTTGAGAGACAATCTATTCTGTGGAGTTCCATTTCCTGAGGCATTGTATCGCGCCTTATAAACCTCTTCAGCTTATTTACACGCATTTTTTGAACATTCATAAAATTCATATGCTGGTCCACACCCTCGCAAACCGCATCGGTTATCGATTTCGGGAATTTCAGCCGTTTCATCACTTTTTCAGCCATAACCGCCCCCACCCTGTTATGGTTATTGAATCTTATACGGTCTGAAACTGTCTTTGTAGGCGGTTTGCCGATATCGTGCAGCAGGGCCATAAAGGCGGTAGTCACATCCGGCCTGTCCTCCATGAGCCTCAGCATAAGCCTGGTGTGTTCATACACATCACCCTCGGGATGGAATTCCGGCGGCTGCAAAACTCCCTTTAGCGCCTCGACCTCAGGCAGTACTTCCTTTAAAAGACCCGTGTCCGATAGAAGATCCAGATATTTTTCGGGTGCAGGGCCGGTAAATGATTTTACAAGTTCATCCCTGATTCTCTCCATACTGATATCATTTATATAAGAGGCGTTTCGGACAATAGCGGAATATGTTTTTTCTTCCACGGGGAAACCGAATCTTGCGCTGAAACGAAGAGCCCGCAACATTCGAAGCCTGTCCTCGGCGAACCTCGCAAAAGGATCTCCGACCGCGCGTATTAAACCGTTTTCAAGGTCGGCGCGACCGTTAACATAATCAATGACCTCTTCTTTTTCTGTATCATAGAGAAGAGCGTTTATAGT